>JAUWSL010000043.1 GCA_030610085.1 Candidatus Aegiribacteria sp. | reverse complement strand
CGCCGCGAGAGACCGGAGTGCTGCATCCCCCCTGCTGAAACCGTAGTAGTCGTTGAATGGTTTGAACCCGGATATATCAAAATAAGCTGCAAGACCATGTTGCTCAAGAACATCGGATTTAAGCCTTGATGCGATGGCTTTATTTCCCGGAAGACCGGAAAGGGGATTTCTTGTACTTGCTTTCTCAAGAATTCTCGAAATGCCGCGAAGGGTAGCCAGAATGGCGCTTCCGGGGGTACCTGCGGACAAAAATCCGGCAGCTCCGGCATCGATCCACCGCTCTGTATTTTCCTCCGAGCCGTACACCAGCCAGGGGGTCTCCGGACCGCAGCAGTTTCTTATCGCTTCCAGTACGCTATCGGGGTTCTGATCTCCGGAAACCAGAATGACGGAACAGTCTCCAGGTTTGCAGCTATCAATATAGGCGGAACCCGGAAAGGGGGCATCTTCATCACCAATCCATACGAATCTATCTGATGACCGCATTCCCATCACACCACTCAATCTTTCTGTAAGACGATACTTTCGCTGCAGACGCAGTTCCCGTTTTACCAAGCAAAGAATCTATGATATCATCCAGAATAGCAATACCTGCAGGTTGCCCGGTTCTTCCAAGAACGATCCCGACGGGGGCTGCCGACTTGCGAAGCTTCACAGTTACACTGATCAGGTCATCCCCTTCCTCAAAATAGGGAATCCCTTCAACACCGTTCCCATCCAGCAAGATACCGGATTTCATAATGGAGTTACCATCCGCATATCCCCTTACGGTCTCATCGTCCCTCTCGCATACCAGCACGAAGGGGTATCCTGTATCGATCAGCTTCTCAAGTATCGAGTTTCTGGTCTCTCCAATGCGGGTAACGGGTATGTCTCCGAGCTTTCTCATTACATTGCCTATCCGTATATCGTTCATTCTGAGGATTCTCTCCGCGATGTGTCCGGTATCCGACGGTGAATCCGCGAGAAGACCCAGTATTTCACTTTTACTCTCGAATACACGGGAATCGACCCTTCTGCCCACTATCAGTGTTGAGACGGAATCAGCGATGAGGATAACCGGGAAAAGCAGTATTCGCAGCAGCAGCAGTGGAAAAGCCAGATTCGAAACCACGGTTTCCCTTGAAACGAGCATCAGGTGCTTGGGGATCATCTCCGCGAAGATGAGCATGAAAAATGTCAGAAGAACGATCAGAACCGGTTCAAGCCATGGAATATCGGTACTTTCAGCGAACCTTGAAGTGATAATCGAAGCGAGAACGATACCGATGTTCGTTCCCACCAGTGTAGTGGTAAGGTACTTTCTGGGATTCTCAATGAAACTCAGAGAAAGACGGGCGCATTTCCTGCCCGCCCTCATGCGGCTGAGAGCTCTTATTCTGCTGGCTGCCGAAAAAGCGGTTTCAACACCGTTTGAAAAAGTCGCCAGAATTACAGCGAATACAAAAAGTATGGTCATCATATCTCTGGTTCCTCGTCTTTAATGAGCCTGACCTCCATACGATCGAGTCTGGGGCCCTCCCGCGAAGCGATCCTGAAAATGTATCCTGAAATTTCTATTTCCTCACCCTCATCCGGTATCCTTCCGGTAACCTCCTGAACCAGTCCGCCGCATGTTTCGGCGTACCTGGCTTCAAATGTTATTCCCGACAGTTCCGAAAGAGTTGTGAGCTTCAATGCAGCAGGGATCTCAAGCCAGTCGTCCTTCTTGTTTACTCCAGGAGGAAGAGTACCGGGCGGGGCTGCCGAGCTGAAAAGGAAATAATCAAGGATATCATGAACAGTCACTATGCCGGTCCAGTCACCGTACTCATCGAATACCGCACCGGCTTCCTCATCCGAATCCCGCAGACCTTTCAGAACAGTTTCAAGGGGGGCATTCTCCGGGAAGGAAGGCAGAACGTGCAGTATAAGAGGATCTCCATCCGCGGAGATGAAATACTCCCTGGAATCCACGTAGCCCACTACTTTCTCCATTGGCCCGTCCAATACAGGAAATCTCGTGAATCCTGTGCTTCGCATAACTTCGCTGAAACGTTCCTCGTCCCATCCCATCCTCAGTACCGCTACTTCCGACCTTGGCTTCATGATATCGGTACACTGAGATTCGTTCAGCGTGAGAAGGTTCAGTGTTGCTCCACCTTCGGACCCCAGCAGACCTTCGGACCGTCCCAGCTCGACAAGGGCGATTATTTCCTCGCGGGAAAGCCTGCTGCCGGGGCTGTTGATCCCGATTTTTCCGGATACGAACTTCGAGAATCTTGATAGAGTGGAAGCGATGGGCGTACATACCTTCATGAATACCAGAAGCACGGAAGAACTCTTTGATGCCCATTTCTCCGCGTGGGATACCGCCAGTGTTTTGGGAGATATCTCACCGAAAACCAGGAGCAGGAATGTCATTGCACCAACCGCAATCGCCAGACTGAGACCGCTGTTCCGGGGGAACATTCCTGCTGCAATGGATGCAGCAATGGCCGAAGCGACGATATTGACAACGGTATTTCCGAAGAGGATTACGGACAAGAGTTTTTCAGGACTGGAAAGAAGGTGGAGAACCCTTCTTCCGGCTTCAGTTCTTTGCAGTCTTCTTTTCTGAAGCCGGTCAAGACTGAAGCAAGCGGTTTCCGAACCGCTGAAGAACGCGGAAAGCAGGAGAAGAACCAGCAGAAATACGTATTTCAGCAGCTACACCTCCCTGTCAGTATTATATTTACTGTATATCCAAGGTCAAATCTACAGTGAACGTCTTGCTGAAGTACCCCTTGCTGGAATAAACCGGCTGAATTATCAGCTCCATACTGTAATCGCCACCTGGCAATTGAACACCTCTTGATGTGATTCCCGCCCACGTCGCGCTCCAGTCACCTGCAGGATACCTGCCTTCGGCAAGGCGGAATACGGGCTGTCCTTCACTGTCGGAGATCATCGCATCAACAAGTGAATACTCGGTAAGAATGCCGTCTATCTTAAGGCCCCGTCCTGTGATCTCGATATTAACATCGATGAGGTCGGCACCTATCCAGAAGTACCTGGCGCCTTCCATTTCTGCTATGAAGACCTGCCCGTAACGTTTCCATATGGCCAGACCGGTCGGGGAATAGAACTCCCTGTCTCCGCTGCCCTCCGAGCCGAAACTGCAGATGTAATCCATGCTGCCGTTGAATTTATGCACACAGCTGGAAATACTGTCCGTGACCCAGACGCTGCCCCAGAAATCGATGGCGGGATAATTGAATACTGATCCGCTGCAATCTGCAAGGTCAGCTTCAGCGACTGTTTCACCACCTTCGACCTTCACGATGGAGGATGCGTCATCGGTGATCACGATAATGAATTCTTCCTCATTGTGAAACCACCTCTCACCCCTGACAGCGTCCACCCCTGTTGGAGAGTCGAGCTCGATGACATCCGGAAGCGTATCGGAAAGGGAGCTGTAGATGAAAAGCGCATCCCCGGCCCGATCTGTAACGTAAACGCCGCCCGCCCCGTCCAGAGCCACATCCCATGGTTCCTGAAATTCACCGTGCAGCACCCCTTCCCGAATCAGTCTTGAGCCGCTCCTTCTCAGGATCACAACCCTCCTGTTACCTGTATCAGCAACGAGAACAAGTCCCGAAAGATCAGCTGCTATACCGTGGGGATTTAAAAGCTCGTCGGGATCGGAGCCGCTTCCTCCATAGAGACCGAGCGTATACATATTCGCGTTGTAGATTATGTGCCCGCTGCCTGAATTCACTCCGTAAACGGCAAGTTCGTCATCGTCGGCGGAACCGGGATCATCCCAGTCCTCCAGCTTGACACAGGCAAGCCCCTGAGGATCATCGAATCTTACAAGCCCTCCAAGAAGCATCGAAAGCTGTTCCGTTCCCGCTCTGTAGATGCCCATGCAGTGCCCGAAGGGTGGATACACCAGGGTAGTGGTGACAGGGGGCTCAACAAAGTAACCGGTAACGATCATCAATACTGCAAGTATCATATTCATCGCCTTTCGTATATCCAGGCAGATCTTAGAACCTTCTTCACATACAATCTGGTTTCCCGGTAGGTTATCTGTTCAATATACAGCTCAGGATCGTCAGAATTCCATCCGTGCATATCAACCCATCTTGCCGCATTACCCGGGCCGGCGTTGAAAGCCGCCAGGAAAAGGGGAGTTTCACCATTGAAACTGCCGTATTGCCTGTCTATGTACAGCGCTCCATATGGAACCGATACAACCGGATCGAAGAAATCGCCACCTTCCAGAAAGGGCAGTCCATACCATCTGGCGACATCGAACGCGGTACCCGGCATCAGCTGAATTACACCCATGGCTCCAGCTCTGGAAACCGCCAGGCGGTCAAAGTAACTCTCCTCCCTCATTATTCCCTGCAGTACGTCCGCATCCAGAGTAAGGGAATCCGTTGCCTCCAGCGCAAGGTCCCGAAAAGGCGAGGGAAAGTAGAAGCACAGGAGGGAATCCGGAAGCGTTACACTCGAATTCTCCCTCAGGTCTGCGTCAAGAGCGCGGAGTATTGTCAGAGCATTCCCGTGACGCCCCATGAGGGAAAGCGCAGATGCCCGGGAGCAGGCGGAGCCGGGAGATCCCTCTGAGAGCATCTCCACTGCAGCGATACCGAACCCCGAAGCGGTCAATTCAACAGCAAGCGAACATACGCCATCATCCATCAGGTCGATTTCCCGCACCGGGAACCCATCACCGCTCCGTATTCCAAGCCTTTGCGCGGCCAGCATTCCATAGAACTCCCACGGATGATCGAAGGCGACCACGAGAAGAAGCGAATCCCTGAGATTGTCTTTTCCGAGCTCATCCGCCAGTCTTGCTTTCCAGAAAAGCATCTCATCTCTCCAGTAGCCGGCCGGCCATCTTTCGCACGCACAGGACCAGATGGAGTCCGCCTCTATGAACCTGCCTGACATGTAAAGTGAGAATCCTCCACGCCAGTGAGCCCTTTCATCGCCTCCCCATGACCCTGAGGTTCGGAGTGAGGTCAGATAGGCATCGGCAGCGCTGTTCCACTCCTGCTCACAGTCATAATACCTGCCCGCATCGTAAGCGGCTTCCCTGGCGAGTGGATGCAGAGGAAATCCTTCTGCGAATTCCAGATAGGCAGGATAGTACACGCTTCCGGGGCTTCCTGACCCTTTCAGTGCATGAGCCCTGAAAAGAGCAGCCCTTGCCCTTACCGAATCGGGGTCCCCGGGGCTTACGCTGCCGGCGAGCTGAAGGAGGTCATCGTACTCTTCCTGATGCAGAAGAACAGCCATATCCGAACCGGTTCTGTGCCAGGAATCTCCCCTGCCTGAATACTCAATGACAAGATCGATCGAGTCGGATACGGCGAGACGGTCAACGATATCCCAGGTGGGTGTGTATTCCTCAGGATACCGCTGCAGGATCTCTTCCACGGCAACAGAGCATGCTTCACTTCCGGTGCTCATCTTTGTCTCCCAGTACTGGAAGGGGCCGTAATCAGCCATGGCCTGCATTTCCAGAAGCAGAAGCTCACTCCGGGGCGTCTGTACGATCTGATCCAGCAGTTCAATCATCCAGGGCCCGTCCGATTCGGCGGAAGCCTTCAATCCTCTCAAAACTGCATTCCTGACAGATGGGAAGAGTGTTTCATATTCCGAGAGAAAGCGCAGCATGTCCGGAGTAAGACTTCCGGGTGCGGAAACATTCCCCATTGCGAAAGCCTCCGATGGAGAGGGACAGTCCGGTATGCCGATGCTGCATTCCAGGGAATCGATCTCCCATGACAGCCATGCGTAAAGTGATGACTGCTCCGGATATAGATATACAAGAGCTCTTTCGGGATCACCGGCAAGGTCCAGAGCTGAAACCTTCCAACCGGTAAGGGGGCTGAGACCCTCCAGTTCGAGGCTGCCGAGGAGAATAACAAAATCATCCTCCATCGCTCTGCCATGGTACAATCCAAGCAGTCTGAAAAGTACCTCATCCTTAAGAGTCGGATCTGTATCGAGCAGGAACAGAAGGGAATCACGCACGGGCTGGAATTCCCCCGCAAGATAGAGGGAATCCGTTTTCGAGAATACATCCGTGCTGATATCCTCTGCCGGTTCGGGAAGGAGAATATTCTCTTCATGAAGACGGCTGCAGGACATCATGATCATGATAATCACCGAAATACGCAGAAGCTGTCTCAATTGAACAACTCCGAATAGATCCATGCGTTCGCCATGACATGCTTTACGTAGCCTCGTGTCTCCGTGAGGGGTATCTGCTCAATGAACAATTCGGGATCGCCCTCCTCGAGTGGAAAAGCCTCCATCCATTTCGAGGCGTTTCCCGGACCGGCATTGTATGCTGCAAGCGCGAGAACCGATGAACCGTTGAACGACGAATACTGCCTTGCAAGATACATAGACCCATACAGTATGGACTTTTCCGGAACAAAGAAATCGGACCCGGACAGTACAGGCAGACCGTACCATCTTGCGATATCCCCCGCTGTACCGGGCATAAGCTGGATCAATCCTGAAGCTCCTACACGTGATGTTGCCCATCTGCTGAAATAGCTCTCCTGGCGCATCAGGCCGGTAACTACGGTTTGCGGAATACCTATTCCCGATACGGTGCTCCCGGTAAGCTCCCGGTATGGAGAGGGAAAGTAAAAGCACAGCAGGCTGTCAGGAAGGATACCTGTGCTCCCGCTTCTCAGCTGGTAATCAATCGTACGAAGCAGAGAGAGAGAACTTCGATGCTCACCCATTAAAGTAAGTGCCGCAGCAGAGGTTCCCTTATCGCAGAGTACGGTTCCGTACAGCATCATAGAGGCCATCGAACCATACCCCCGTGACATCATATCAACCGCTTCAGCGGTAACGGCGTTTTCCAGCAGCCGGGTCCGGATTGTCTCGATACTGAGATAACGCGAGCCTGTTCTCTCGGCGGCAAGAAGGCCGTAGAATTCCCACGGATGCCTTCTTGCGGTTTCAAGAAGCAGCTCGTTCTCCCTGCCTCTTTCTCCCAGCCTGCCGGCGTACCTGGCTCTCCAGAACAGCATCTCATCGCACCAGGCGGAGAATGGGTATTTCTCTATCCCCGCGGTCCAGATGGAATCACCGATGACTCCCCTTCCGCGCATGTACTGGCAGAATCCGCCCCTCCAGTAAGCTCTGGCCGCTCCGGAATCACCGGAGGAGAGGGCGACCATGTAGGCATCAGCGGCGGCGGGCCAGTTCCTTTCGGAATCAAAGTATCTGGCGGCCAGATAGGCAGCTTCAGACGCTTTGTCATGCCATGGGTATGCAACCGCAAACGAAAGGTAACTTCCCCAGTATTCCTCAGGCGGCCTCCGTAGAGCTCTCAAAGCCCTTGCTCTAAACAGGGCAGCTCTTGCCTTTAGAGAATCAGGTATATCTGGCGCGATCGAATCACATAACGCAAGCAGTTCCTCGTACTGTGCGGTCTCCCTGAGGATCACCATCGATACACCGCTTGCGAAATGGCCGCGGCCGGACGCCATGGCTATGCTGTCTGACAGATATGTGTAACCCCCTTCAGCGAGTATATCGGTTATCAGCCAGGATCTTCCACATTTGCCAGGATCAGTTCTCAGAAGCGCAAGGGCTGCGATAACAGGTATGTCACCGCTTTGATAGAGGCGATTTTCCCAGGTTTCGGCAGAACCCCGCATCAGATGCATATCCCTTTCCACAAGAAGCCTGTCCAGCCTTCCGCCCTCGTATACCCGGGCGAGGTCAAGGGCGATTTCATCCCACCAGGGACCGCCCGACCTCAGAGTCAGTTCCAGCTCATCTATAACCTCATCCCCGAGAAATCGAATAAGGGCTGCATCCGCGACGGTCTGCTCCATCTGTCCCTTGCTCATCCTGCCATCTGTACAGATCATCGCCCTGACAGCTCTTTGGGCAACGCAATCAGGTGCCGGGAGAATGCCTGATGTGGGTGTTTCACCCGATTCTCTCTGGAGCCATAACCGCAGCAGGATATTATCGGAAGGCACCAGGGGCAGAGCCTCATCGGATCTTCTGGACATGTCCAGAAGGGATACTTTCCACCCGTACAGATCCTCTCCGGATTCCCGGCCCAGACTGTCCAGAAGAAGGATGCATTCGTCTTCAAGACCAGCGCCATGATAAAGGCCGGCGATTCTATAGAGAATGACATTTCGTGGAATATCATCCTCCCTCAGCAATTCAAGTAGTTCCGAGATCGCCTGTTCATTTAACCCTGCAAGGATAAGTGAATCAGCGTGACGAAGGGATGCTGAGGTTAAGGGTAATGCTATTGATAAAAGCAGAAGAAGGGATTTTATCATAATCATCCAGTCTAGTGTTTGAAATGCCTGGTTCCAGTAAATACCATGGCCATGTCATGCTCGTTCACAGCATCGATTACTTCCTGATCACGGATGGATCCTCCCGGCTGCACTATGGCGCTGATCCCCTCTTCGGCAGCCCGGTCAGGACCGTCTCTGAAAGGGAATAATCCATCGGAAGCCAGCACTGCTCCGAGAAGGGAATGCCCCTCCCTTTTCGCCCTTCTGACGGCAAGGTCAAGGCTTTCGATCCTGCTCATCTGACCGGCCCCCACCCCAAGAGTGCCCATACTGTCACCGATTACAATAGCGTTGCTTTTGACGGATCTGCACACCCGCCAGAGAATGTCCATGGCAGCAAGTTCCTGCTCTGACGGCTTCCGTTCGGAAACTATATCGATTTTTTCAAGCCCGGCTACATAATCAGGATCCTGAAATAAAAGCCCTCCGTTGATACTTCTGACCTGTCTTCTATCCTCCGAACCGTCCGGCATCCTTAGAATCCGCAGTTTCTTCCTTTTCTGAAGCCGCAGCAGAGCATCCTCATCGAATGAAGGAGCCATTACAATTTCCAGGAAAATTCCTTTAAGCCTGGCAACAAGTTCCATATCCACGTTGCAGTTCAAAGCGAGTATCCCTCCGTACGGCGAAACACTGTCAGCTCTGAAAGCATTATCGAAAGCTGCCAAAGGAGTGTCGCCCCTTCCGGTACCGCAGGGATTGCCATGTTTCATCAGAACAGCGGAAAGGGAATCTTCCGGCATATCTTCAGCAAGATCCCATGCGGCTGTAGCATCCAGGTAATTGTTGTAACTCATGGCTTTCCCGCCCAGTATCTCCGCGCTTCCAAATCCTTGTACAGGCCATGTGAAGTGCACTACAGCCGATTGATGAGGGTTCTCGCCGTAGCGAAGTTCGGGAACAAATCCTCTTTCCATGCTTAATGAGATGTCAAGATCATAGCGCGATGTAATATCGAAGGTTCTCGACGCCATCATCCTTCTGAATTTTTCATCGTCAACGCCATCTGAGATCGCTTCCAGGACAGCAGGAAAAACATCACATCCTGCAGCTGATATGACATGCAGCCAGTTTTTGGCAGCGCCG
Organism: Candidatus Aegiribacteria sp.; assembly: GCA_030610085.1. GTDB lineage: Bacteria > Fermentibacterota > Fermentibacteria > Fermentibacterales > JCC-6 > Aegiribacteria. Next base: position 5,290 of record JAUWSL010000043.1, on the reverse strand, counting down.
CGAACCATTGTGGGACCGCCAATATCGATATACTCAACCAGACCTGGATCATCCGCTTCCATTCCGGACGTTTTGCTGAATGGATAGAAATCGACAGCAACCAGGTCGAAAACCGGTTTTCCGTCCTTTATCCTGGCCTCTCTGTCTTCTCCCGCTGCAAGGATAGCTGCGTGAAGTTCCGGGTGAAGGGTTTTCACCCTTCCGCCCAGCAGTGTGCTTATGCCTGTGATACTCTCGGCAGGGATCACATCGATCCCGCTTTTCTCAATATGGTCCGCAGTTCCTCCGGAAGCGTATATCTTCCATCCCAATCCGGATAGCCCGGCGGCACACTCATCCAGACCCTTCTTGTTCCATGCGCTGATCAGAGCGGTTCTTCTTTCAGGCATTATCCTCCATCCATTTTCTGGCATTGAAATATACAATCGGATTCCTTTTATGTTCCGTGGATCTTATCATCTTCTGTATCCTTGCTGCTGCTGATGCTGAGATATCCCCTTCCTCTAAATATGCCCTGATATCCTTGTATGAGACTCCCATTTCATCCTCATCACTCTGCCCCGGCCACAGCCCGGCGGACGGTACCCTGTCGATAACCCAGCGCGGCAGCCCGAGTACTGCAGCGATCACTCTTCCCTCATCCTTGAACAATCTCCCGATTGGAAGATGATCGGCAGCTCCATCCCCCCACTTCGTCCAGTAACCGACAAGTATCTCCGAGTAGTTGCTGGTTCCAAGAACAAGCCTTCCCGAAGAATGAGCGTACAGCATAGCCATTCTCAATCGAGATTTGATGTTCGCCAGGTTCAATACAGATTTGTCATCAAGCCCGGTGGTGAATGACATAAGAACAGGATACAGATCAACAGTCCTGAATCTGATCCCCAGATGCCCTGCTATCCTTATTCCATCATCCGTATCTGACTGCATGCTCTCGCACGGCATGATCAATCCAAGTACATTCTCTTTTCCAATGGCAGCTGCACAAAGCGCAGCCGAAACCGCAGAATCAAGACCACCGCTGAGGCCGACAACCACACCGGTCATGGATGCTTCCAGAACGGTCTCCCTTATCCATTTCCCAATCGAGTCTGCAAGAGCTGAATAATTAACAATCCGCTTCATAATTCATTCCCTGACCGGTTTCAGTGATAACTTTCTTTCCATAACATTAACTGCGAGAACCTCAACTCTGAGGAGTGAACCCTCATGATATGGTCCTCCGGACCCGGTGAACGGAATGCCCGTGCGCTGAATATCAGATCTATGAGCAAGTCCCTCGACCGGAACACCTTCAAGTCTTACGAAAACACCGAAGTTCTTTATACCGGTGACCACTCCGTTGAAGACCTTCCCTATGTTCCTTGACAGAAAAAGCAACGCCATGAGTTCGTCAGCTTCCCTCTCCGCACTCTCTGCGTTGTCCTCACTCGCATTGCATGACTCGGCAATTTCAGCCGGACTTGAATCGGGGACTGGTATCTCACCCTTTTCCTGCATTGCCAGCACCTGATGAACAAGAAGGTCGGGATAGCGGCGTATAGGGCTTGTGAAATGCAGGTAACTCCTCAATGCCAGCCCGAAGTGCCCAGTATTAGACGGCAGATACACAGCTTTCTGCATCGATCTGAGGATGTACTCAACCGCGATGTCCAGGAGTGGTGAATCCCTGAGGCTGTCCAGTATCTTCTTCAGAACAGCAGGATTATGTATCTTCCCTCCGGGAAGCGTTATCTCAAGCTGATCGAGCTGCCGTGCAAGACGCTCCTCGGATATTTCCACCGGCTCGTCATGTACTCTGAAGAGAACAGGCAGTTCCGACCACATGCAATGATCGGCAACGGCTCTGTTCGCTTCCACCATGAAATTTTCTATCAGTCTGTGTGCCCTGTCGGAAGGAACGGGTCTGAAACCCTCCGGCCAGCCGTTTTCGTCGAAAACAACACGGTGCTCACTGCTTCCGAGATCAAGAGCACCTCTTCTTTCCCGGAGGGAATCAAGATCCGCGGAAAGTGCTCCCATAGATTCAAAAAGCTGCTGGAGATTATCCTCGCTCCCGTTGCCCTCCAGATACTCAAGAGCTTCTTCGTAAGTCATCCTTTTGTTCGAACGGATAACGGAAGGAACTATGGAAAATTCCAGGCGTTCAGCGGTACTATCGAACTTCATGACCACTGTTCTAGCAGGTCTTTCTTCTTCAGGCTTCAGGCTGCACGCACCGTTGGAAAGCACCTGGGGAAGCATAGGCAGCACTCTGTCCGGAAGATAAACGCTTGTCCCCCGGAGCACTGCCTCATCATCAAGCTGATCTCCGGAGGCAACGTAATGGGCAACATCCGCTATATGAACGTACAGAGTCCTGATACCGTTCTCGATCACCAGCGAGACCGCGTCATCGAAATCCATTGCATCCACCGGATCAATGGTTACTGTCAGAAGATCCCGAAAATCCTCTCTTCCTTCTAAAGTCCAGGGCTCAGAAGCCAGCTCTTCAGCCCTTTTCAGAACATTCTGCGGGAATTCATCATGAAGTCCGTGATCAAGCACCACCGAATCTATCAATGCACCGGGAGAAGCAGGGCTGCCAAGGTCTTTCTTCAGAATGGCTGCCAGTTTTCTTCCCGAATAGTCCAGCGTCGCAAAGACCAGCCTTCCTTGCGAAATATCGGTATCGGTAACTGTCCCGAGTGGTATTTCTCTCGGGAGAACCGGATTCACCGGGTCGATCACCCATTTCCTTCCTTTTTTCCTTGCTATTCCGCTTATGCCCTTCCTGCTGCGTTTGAGGACAGTTTCTACCTTCCCCCGGTACCTGCCCTCTCCCTGATGGGATCCAAGCTTTCTGACCAGGACAATATCTCCATCAAGTGAGCCGGCCATGTTTCGGGAATCTATCTCGATCCTCTCTTCAGGGGTCTTGATGAATCCGCTGTTATTCGCGCGAATGACGATTTTTCCAGTAGAGATCCCCAGTTCAGAAGGAAGAGCATATTTCCCGCCACCGGCGGGCCAGAGCTGTCCGTTCTCAACGAGCTGCTCCACGGCTCCGGAAAGGTCAGGGTAGGAACCTTCCAGCCTTCCTGCGATCTGCCTGAAAGTCAGTCTGGATGATGGTTCGCGTTGAAAAAGCGAGAGCACAGCGTTCAACGCTTCGGTTTTTGTTCCGGAAACATCTGATCCTTTGGCCTGCATATCAGAGATCCTCATCATTGACCGGTACTATAAGGGAGGCGGATCCGCCTTCACTGTTCCATTCATCCAGCCTGAATGACAGCTTTGAATCAGCAGCCAGAAGCGCTGCTCGATTGAGCAGTTCAGCAGCGGAATCCATGCTGTTGGAGCACAATCCTGAGCTTTTCGATGTGGAGTTCCAGCTTATCCTGAATTCAGCTGCGCCTCCATTTGGGAATGCATCCATTTTAATGGATCCGCAGCCGTTAACCGAAATCGTGGCCGCAGCGGCTATAAGTCCTGTCAGGAGGTTTATCAGGTTTTTTCCCACAGGGATCTTCCGGGGCATCCCACTCTTCTCTTCGTACATGAATTCAACCGAAGTTCCGCTGGACATCTGACTTAGTTCCAGCACTTCCGCCTCGTTTCCAATGGTCCATTCACTGTCATCATTATCATGTGTGGAATACAAGGACAGCCTTTTCAGGAAACTTCTCAGTTCCTCTGTGCCTTCAAGAGCGATGGAGAGTTTTTCCATCAACTTATCAGGCTTACGATTGTGAAACTCAGCCAGTTCTATATTCCCCATGATCCTCGCGAGTATATTATTCATGTTATGAATGAAAAAAGGTTGAAGAGCACCGGTTCTTTCCCACAGGATACAGTTGAGGTTCGATGCTTCTTCTGCAAACATGCCGTTAAAAGATGTCATCCTCCCGAGTACCTTTAAGGCGAAATCGCTCCGAAGAAGGAATACCGGAAACCGGGTTCCCGAATCGGGTGAAAAGGAGAGGACAACCGCTGACAGGTTACCTGAAGAAAGAAGACTCCTTCCGGTATCCTGGTACATATTCTCAAGCTCCTGGTTATCACCTGGACAGTAAACTGCAAAGAACATTCTTCCGGAATCGTCGAATTCCTCAAGATTCTCGCACATTACACATGGAAACGAAATTCTGTCGTCGATCCATTCAAGTACTTCTTTTTTACGACTGCCTGTCAGTACTACTGATCCCGGTCTGCCTGCATCCATACTAAACTCTTTTCTTTCTACTGTTGTTTCGGTTTCACCAGCGGTACGAACCTTACCGGAAGCGATTTCCTCATAACAAGGTCATCGCCGATTCTTGTTACTGATATCAATCTCTGAAACCACTCACCCATGGGTAATACCAGCCTGCCTTCCGCAGGATTCAGCTGGCTTTCAAGCATGTCAGGCATACGCGAGGGAGCAGCGGATACTACGATCCGATCGTAAGGGGCTCCCGGTGCCCATCCATTGTATCCATCACCAACTATGAACTGGATATCAGCTCCGGGAACAACTGCAAGGACAGCCTTTCTTGCACTGATGGCAAGATCCGGTATAAGCTCAAGTGTAACCACTTCCATACCCATTGCAGCGAGAATGGCGGTCTGATAGCCGGAACCCGTCCCTATTTCGAGTACACTGTTTCCCGGTCCACATTCAAGCATCTGAAGCATGAAAGCAACGATGTAAGGCTGCGAAACAGTCTGCCCGAATCCGATAGGATATGGATGATTGCCATAGGTGTCAGTAAGGCTTGTGCCTGGTGGAACGAAATCCTCTCTTGGTACTTTCATGAAAGCATTCAGAATACTCTCATCGGTGATCCCGGCATCCGCCAGGTCTCTGTGCACCATTCTCATGCGGAGGATGGCAGCTGACGATTCAGAATTCAAGGATCACTCCTCTCCTTCCGTATTCTGTCTCTAATCCTTTTCCACTCGGCCAGCTTCCCTGTTATTGCTGATTCCCTCCCTGAATCAGAAGGAACGTAGTATTCCTCCTCCTCCATTTCATCGGGAAAGTTTCTGTGGGTCACAATTCCTCCAGTCTGTGAATGAGCATACTGATAATCCCGTCCATAATCCAGTCTCTTCATGAGTTCAGTAGGCGCGTTCCTCAGGTGCATTGGAACAGGAAGGCTGCCGCCCTGCCTGGCCGAGGAAACAGCTTTCTTCCAGGCCGAGTAAACGGAGTTGGATTTAGGCGCAAGAGCAAGGTAACAGACCGCTTCAGCCAGGGCGAGATCTCCCTCAGGGGACCCCAGGAATCTCCAGGAATCGGCAGCTCTCATTGCAATCGTAAGTGCTG
>JAUWSL010000032.1 GCA_030610085.1 Candidatus Aegiribacteria sp. | reverse complement strand
TGCTTTCCAGATGTCCTGATTTTCTGGCTTCACTGCTGCTGATCGTTCCCCTTCCCGTCTTTTTCGTACTGTGGTTTCTTTTTCCGATCCCGTTTCTGCAGAGAGCATCAGTCATCACAGGAGCAGTTATTCTAACAATCATCCCGGCTCTTCTGATCATTGTCAGCTACCCTGTTAAACGTCGGAAAAATGTTATTCTCGGAGTGCTGACCATGGCGGTTTCCCTTCTGGTAGCCTTGCTGATCTCAGAATTCGTACTGAGAAAACTGATGCCCCCGAGCATCTTCAATCCCAGGTTCGGCCTCAGACCCTATCAGCGTGTGGACCTTGAAGTAAACCTTCCGGGAATATCTCAGGGAGGTATCTTCACTACGAATGCCTGGGGTATGAGAGGAGAGGATCCTCCTGGAGACTGGGATGAATGGCTGACGATAGTTACCGTGGGTGGAAGTACAACAGCCAACTACTACATTGATGATTCACTCACATGGTCCTGGATCCTTCAGGAAAGGCTGAGAGATGTGTATCCGGAAACGTGGGTCGGTAATTGCGGCATTCCTGCGCACTCCTCTGCAAAGCATGCTTTGCTGGTCAGGGAAGTTCTTTCCGAAGTGAAACCGGACATTGCCCTGTTTCTGGTCGGCATTAATGATGTGGGACAGTTTCAAAGAGGGGAGATCGCTCTGAATGTCAGTCTGCCGGAGACCGGTCTCAGGCAGGCAATATTCAAGCATAGCATGCTTATGCAGGTGCTATATAAACTGAAGATAGTATATATTGATGAAGCTCCCGTAGTTTCTGAGACCGTTAATACGATGTTCACGGAGGAACCGATGCTTTCACCCGAGAGGGAAGTGCCGGAAGATCTTCATGAACTCATTCCAAAGCCGGATGAGTACAGGAACAGAATCAGCACCATTATCCACGAGTGCCGCGAACTGGATATTATTCCGGTATTCATGACTCAACCGATTCTTTATGAAGACAGTGAATACTGGAGAGGCATCCAGGGTGGAAGCTACTGGTTCGGCGAAACAGACTCCGAGTTTTCCGCCGCTTCGTTCTGGCTGATCTTAAACACTATCAACAATGATCTGATAGAGATATGTGAAAGCGAGGGTGTGGCATATCTTGATCTTGCATCGTTGATACCGCATTCAAGAGACCTCTTCTACGACTGCATGCACATGACAGAGCAGGGGGCCCTTCTGGTAGGTGAGGAGGCTGCGGACTATTTCATTGAGGAGCGTATCCTGGAGCAGGAACATGACTGAGGGTAAGTAAAGATCAGCGCCCCTGAATAACTTCAATCTGACGCCTTTTATGCGAAGGCTTCCGAGCAACATAGATCTGAATACCGGTTTCAGGGTTGATACCTGTATGATACATTGCCGTTGCCATGGTCATAGGTGTGGGAAGAAATATCTGAACTTTTTCCGGCCTCATGTTCTGCCGCCTCAGCTCTTCAGCAACGGTTCGCATATGATTCATCTCACAACCGGGGAAGGCAGCAATTATGTATGGTTCAATGTACTGTTCCCTTCCGGTTTCGATTGAGATACTTTCGAAAAGCTCTTTGAATCGTCTCCAGAGTTCGGGAGATGGTTTTCTCATGAGTTTCAGTACTGCAGGTGCGAAGTGCTCCGGCGCGATCTTAAGGTATCCGGATACATGTTCCTTTACCAGCTTTTCAATGAAGTTCTTATCACGCAGGGCCACATCGAAACGGATTCCGCTTGATACGAAGACATTACGAACACTGCTGATCTCTGAAACGGCTTCCAGAAGTTCAATATAAGGGCTATGATCTGTCCTGAAATTCTCGCAGATCTCAGGATAAAGACATGAGTATCTCCTGCATTTTTCAAGAGCTTTACCGCCTGCACAACCAAGTCCGTACAAATTCGCTGTGGGTCCGCCGAGATCGGTGACTGTACCCCTGAAATACTGCTTACCCTTCAGTATCTCTACTTCCCGTACGACAGAAGCCCGGCTCCTGCTGCTTACCATCTTTCCCTGATGCAGTCCCAGAGCGCAGAAACTGCAGCCTCCCGCGCATCCGCGAACAACCGATATCGAATTCTGTATCATTCTGAACGCAGGAATCTTATCAGTGTAGATCGGATGAGGTTCCCTTGAATATGGAAGTTCGTATATCCTGTCCATCTCTTCAGTACGGAGCGGAGGCTGTGGCGGATAAACGATAACAGCACGGCTGTCAGCTCTCTGAACAACAGTTGAGCCGGAAGAGGGACTGATCTCACTTTCCACCATCTTCGTCATTTCCATGAAGGCGTCGGAATTGCGCGTAACCTCCTCATGCGAAGGCAGCTCAATGTGTTGTCCCAGATCCATTCCGTCAAGGGTATTTACACTTTTATAAACCGCGGTACCCCTGATTCCATGAATGTCTTTACCCGAAGAGAGAGCATCCGCGATTTGTGCAGCTGCCCTCTCACCCATTCCGTATACCAGAATGCTTGCTTTCGTATCAAGGAGAATCGATTTTCTGACCCTGTCGCTCCAGTAATCGTAATGACTGAGCCTTCTCAAGCTTGCCTCAATACCTCCTATCACAACCGGAACTCCAGGCATGCACCTCTGAACCAGGTTTACGTATTTCAGCAGTGCCCTGTCAGGTCTTTTCCCGGGTTTTCCACCTTCGGAATAGGCATCGTTGGAGCGGAGTCTGTTCAGTGAGGTATAGTGATTCACCATCGAATCCATCGCACCGGAAGTAACCCCGACGAAAAGCTTCGGAACACCCAGCTGTAGAAAATTCTCATGGGAGGAAATATCCGGCTGAGGAATTACTCCCACTCTGTATCCGATGCTCTCCAGGTACCTGCCGATGAGAGCCGCCCCGAAGGAAGGATGATCTACGTACGCGTCCCCTGTAACAAGGACGATATCGCACCTGTCCCATCCCAGGGATTCCATTTCTTTCTTTGTGACCGGTAAAAAAGGGGCCGCTTCAATCATGTTTCACCTGTTCTTTCCTGACAAAGGAAAGTACTCAAATAACGCGGGTATTGACAAGCCCTTTTAAAAAGAGGACACTGGTAGTGAACGAACGTTTACATTGAAGGGAGATAAGAAATGAGCATCGAAAGCGCGTCACTGTTCAGCGGAAGGGTTTCCAACGGAAGAACAACTTACTTCGTAGATGTAAGACAGGCAGTTAACGAAAGATTCTACATTTCCATAACGGAATCCCGCAGAATGTCTGATTCCGGTTTCGACCAGAGCAGGATATTCCTTTTCGAAGAGAACCTTGAAGAAATCGGCAGCATCATATCCAGAGCCTCTGAAGACCTCAGACTGGCAGTCGAGAAAAGAGGAAAGCTGCCGCAGGAAGGCCCATCGGGCAAGTACGAACGCAGCGGCAAAACCTGGACAGAAGAAGAAGAGGACATCCTGCGCGATGAATTCAGCAAAGGCACCGAGCGGGATGAAATCGCTCTCCTGCTGAAAAGAAGTACCTATGCGATCACTCTAAGGCTGGAAAAACTGGAGTTGATAGATGCCCCTGAGGAAGAGAACGTGATTGTGTAACAAATAGTGCCTCCGTAATTTCCAGGTGCACTTATCCAGGCTCTTCAGCCCTGGACATATCGACTATTACCCTTTCCCCTGTTAGTGTCGGTACTTGAACCCAGCAGGAAGATAAAATGGAATGACACCGATTAACGCATTATTACTTTTCCTGGCAGGAATTGCTGCCGGATTCGTTAATGTCAACGCCGGCGGCGGCTCATTTCTCACCATACCTCTTCTGATAATACTCGGAGGATTGCCTGCAACCGCTGCGAATGGTTCAAACAGGGTGGCTGTGCTTCTGCAGAACATAATCGCTGTGAAGAACTTCAGAAGACACGGATTCAGGGATATAAGGCAGGGAATAAAACTGGGCTTATCCGCCATGGCAGGCGCAGTTATAGGTTCGTTCATCGCATTGGACATCCCGGAGGATATTTTTCGCACCATCCTCTCAGTAATAATGGTCCTCGCGCTTATAGTACTGCTCCGTCCGGGCAGGAAAAATCACACCGAACATTACCCGGAAAAGCTTCGGCATCCCGTTCTTCAGATATTCCTGTTCTTTTTCATAGGCATCTACGGCGGCTTTATCCAGGCTGGAGCCGGCTATCTGGTTATCTTTGCCCTCTGTATTCTTGGAGGTCTTTCCCTCGTGAAGACTAACAGCCTGAAGATCATTGTCATAGCGGCCTACCTCGTACCTTCACTGGTGATCTTCATTCTCAACGGAGAAATCCGATGGCTGCCCGCTATTATCCTTGCCGGCGGTACTTCAATAGGTGGATGGTTCGGGTCTACTTTTGCTATCAGAAAAGGCGACAAATGGATAAAAGTTATTCTGGCCGCAGCAATTCTTGCGATGGCGGCCAAACTGCTCAAATTATTCTGATGAGCTGTCATCCATTCGTGTAAGGACTTTCTTTATTACCGCTGAGAGCTCTTCCGTGCGGTAAGGTTTCTGGATGAACCCTGCAAGTTGTTTACCGGAGAACCTGTGCATTACATCCTGCCTGCTGAAACCACTGGAAACGATCACCGGAACATCACTATCAATGCGGCGGATCTCCCGGTATACTTCGTCACCGCTTAGGTGTGGCATAGTCAGATCAAGTATGACAAGTACTATATCGTCTGTACTCCTCCTGAATTTATCAACCGCCTGCAGACCATCTTCAGCCGCAAGAACGGTAAATCCAAGATGCTCAAGCATGTTTCGCCCTACAGCAAGTACGGAATCTTCGTCATCGGCGAACAGTACTGTTCCCTCTCCGGTCCAGATCTCTTTTGCAGTCCCTACGCTGGAATCGAGAAGTTCTGAATCATCCGCTTGATAGACCGGGAGAAGAATTTTGAAAGTCGTTCCTTCGCCCAGTTCACTGTAGACATTTATTGCTCCTTTATGGCTCCGGATTATTCCCAGGACCGATGACAGGCCCAGCCCTCTTCCAGTGTATTTTGTAGTGAAGAAAGGCTCAAATATCTGCATCATGATCGACCTGTCCATACCGCATCCTGTATCGGATACTTCCACATAAACGTACATACGATCACTTATATCCGTAGCCATTTCAGTGTTTTTCAGATATTCGGTATCACAGTACATCGCTCCGGTCGTTATTGAAATCACACCGCTGACATCACCTACCGCTTCCGAAGCGTTGGTGAGAAGGTTCATTAGGATCTGCCTTATCTGAGAAGCATCCGCCATCACCAGCGGCAGCGTATCCGCAAGCCTGAATTTAAGAACGGCTTTCTTGGATATGCTCACTTCCAGAAGATGTGTGAGTTCCACAACAACCTTGTTCAGATCAAGAGGCATTATCTCGAAATCACTTTTTCCGGAATAAGCAAGCATCTGCCCGGCGAGATCTGCTGCGGCAGTCGCTGCATTGACGATATTATTCAACGAACCCCTCGCAGGATTGGTTTCGGGAATAGACATCAGCGCAAGATCAGCGTTTCCCAGAATAGCCATAAGGATGTTGTTGAAATCATGAGCTATGCCCCCTGCAAGAACTCCCAGGCTTTCAAGTTTCTGTGTATGCTGAATCCTGATCTGCAGTTCGAGCCGTTCTTCCTCTGCTTTTCTCCTGGCGCTGATATTACGTACAACAGCTATCACACTTGCTTCACCGTACGGTGCAATTCTTGCTTCGAAAAAACCGCGCTCCGACTGAATAGTAAGCTCGTTTTCCACTGACTGGACTTCTTTTGTTTCAAGTGCCTTCTGAAAACAGTCAAGGATCTCCAGGAGTTTTTCATCATTAAAACCGATATCACGTACATTGCTGCCAATTATCTTATCAGAAGGTATGGCCAGTTCGTTACCTTCCTCGGCCCAGAAATCCAGGCATTTACCATCGTGAGAAAAAACAAACATCATGTCGGGCATTGCACTGAGAAGGCTTTCCATATTCTGAACGCTCTGGCGGAGCTTCTCCTGTGTTTTCTTCTGCCTTGAGATATCCAGGAATGAACAGACACTCTTTTCAGTACCAGGGATCAGGTCTAAGTGAAGGTGTATATCCTTCTCTTTTCTTTTTCTATCGATGAAACGTAATCCGAACTCGTTCGGCCCGGACCTTTTTTTGATACCCCTGTCTTCATGTTGCTTCACCATTCTCTCAAGGTCTTCCGGAGCGACAAAATCCGTCCATTTCATCTTTCCGCAGATATCGTCTACTGAATAACCGGACAGCCGCTCAAATTGCCTGTTCGCCAGCAGAATGGTCATGTCATCGTCCAGAATGACTGTGGCGGCACCGGTGTTCTGGAAAACCGCCTGGTATTTCTCTTTGCTTTCCCTGAGAGCCTCCTTTGAATCACGCCAGTCAGTGATATCTATCGCCAGACCGCCTATCAGGGGTTCCTTCCCATCCCTGTCAATCCGGAAAGAGTGTATTTCAAAGGTGGATTCCCTCCCTTTCTTAAACTGCAGCTTCTTCTCGTAAACAGTGTATCCATCCTTCAGGGTTTTCTTATCCATTTCAAGCATTCTTTGAGCGAATTCATCAGGAAATAGAAGATCGGGAGTTTTTCCAAGCCACTTCTCCAGCGGTCCGAAAAGCTCCATGAAATACTTGTTTACGTGAAGGTACCTTGAATGTTTGTCCCTTACGAATGCTGCTCCGGGGAAATAGTGAAGAAATGCATTCAGAAGTATATCTGACTCCGTGATTGACTGTAAGGATGGTTTTTTCTCTGGCATATCCCTCCGATGAACCTTGTTTCGCGATTGGAACTGAGTATTGACTATATTGTATATTGATGTGGTTAAGCAAGTGTGAATCCGGATTTAATATAACATTCTCGGAGGAAATAATGTTCATCAGGACCCTGCTGCTGACTCTGACTGCATTCGCATCATGCTCAGGAAACCCGGAAAATACGATCATTCAGCTTCCCGATATGGAGCAGGACAGCGGTATCACACTTGTTGAAGCGATAGATGCGAGGCGTTCTGTAAGGAATTTCACTGAAGACAGCATCACACTACCTGAACTTGCGAGAATCCTCCATTCCGCCGGGGGTATCACATCGGAGAGAGGATTCAGGGCAGCTCCCTCTGCGGGGGCTACATACCCGCTGTCCGTTTTTGTAATAGCGGAGAATGTGGATGATCTTGAACCAGGTATCTACCGATTCCTTCCCGGGGAAAATACTCTGATGACCGTGAAGACGGGAAATTTCCTCCATGATCTCGCCCTTGCATCCCTGGGCCAGCGATGTATCAGCAGCGCGCCAGCCGCTATTGCAATAGCAGCGGATTACAGCATTACAACTTCCGTGTACGGTGACCGTGGTGTTATGTACGTACATATGGAGGCTGGTCATGTATCGCAGAATATCTACCTTCAATGTACAGCCATTGAACTGGGAACGGTCGCAGTCGGTGCATTCATCGACATGCAAGTTGCTGATCTGCTCAATCTTGAAGAGAACGAAATACCTCTGTACATCATGCCGGTAGGAAGATTCTGAAAGGTGACAATTTTTGCCTGACCTGATAAGAATTCTGTTAAGAAGACTTTTTCCTCCTTTCTTCACCATCCGGATAAAGGATGGAAAAGCCCTTCTGGAGAATGGCAAACTCACGCCTTCATTTCTGGCAGACTGTTCGGATATAGCTGGAAAGAACGGAATTTCTTCAGGATGGATATGGGGACACAATTCACCTGGAGGAGCAAGGTTGGAATTCTCTTCAGAGATCGGTAACAGGGACAGGCAGCGCTTGCGGAACGCGGCAGGAGTCCACAGGTTATGAAAGAGTCTATGTACGACAGGATATACTCGGTAGTTAACATGGTCCCTCCCGGCAGGGTCGCCACTTACGGACAGATTGCAAGGATAGCAGGAAGATGCTCTGCCCGGAACGTGGGCTATGCAATGTCCTCCGTTCCCTGCGAAAGCGATGTGCCCTGGCACAGGGTCATCAACAGCCGCGGAGGTATAAGCGTCAGAAGCCATGGAGAACCGAGTACTGCACAGAGAAGGATGCTGGAGAGCGAGGGTATTGTATTCAGTGAAAGGGGAACCGTCGACCTTGAAAGATTCGGCTGGCGCGGACCGCAATCCGATATCGGATCAGATGACAGATAAGAATAAAAGAGACTGGTCCGAGAAGGATCTCAAGAAGCATATAGTCGATCAAAGAAAATTCCTCTGGCGGGAAAGCACCATCGAGAGAATCGCCGCATGGCTTGACCTGAAAAGCGGCATTACCGCTGTTGATCTGGGCTGCGGGCTTGGTTACCTTGGTTGGACTTTCTGGAAACACTTTGGCAATGACAGCACTTATGTCGGTGTAGATTGCTCCATGAAACTGCTTCGCGAAGCAAAGGAGATCTCAACTGGATGGTCAGAGGGCGGAAAGGCATGGTTCTTAAACGGTTCGGCATACAGCATTCCAATGCCGGATGAATGCGCCGAATGGGTAATGTGCCAGACACTGCTGATGCACCTTGAGTTTCCCGAAGACACCCTGAATGAAATGATCAGGATAACGAAACCGGGTGGTGTGATCATGTGCATGGAACCGGATAACGTCTCTGCTTCCCTCAGCATACCCTTCAGTTCCACCCCTGCTCTTTCGGTTAAGGAAAAACTTGAACAGTTCAAGATGCAGCTGATCTGGGCAGAGGGCAGGAAAAGACTGGGAAGGGGGGACTGGGGAATAGGCGCAAAGGTGCCGCGGATGATGGCCGATCTCGGATTGATCAATATCGATGCCATTCATAATGATACTCCCTACTTCATTCACCCTCCCTATGAAACCGAATATCAGGAATACCGTATTAATAAGATGCGTGAAAATATCAAGGAAAAAGATGAAGACACAAAACAATTGCTCCGGAAGAGATACAAGGAGTGTTTTCTTGCCGGAGGGGGATCACTGTCCACCTTTTACAGGTACGTGAAATCAGTTGAATCCAGGCAGGAAGAATGGGAAACGATGGTTCTGGAACAGCTGGAGAACAGATCTTATTTTCAGGGAGCCGGCGGATCTCACTTCTTCTGTATAAGGGGTTTCAAGCCTGGACGAGATTAAATCCGTCAGGGCTCTTCTATAATGTATACTCTCTGAAAACCGCTTGCCGGATCTTCCTCCCAGGCAAGCAAACCGCTGGATTCGATGTGGAACTTCCAGCTTAAACCCTCCATCGGGAAACGGGCCGAGAAAAGATGTTCTCCTGTCATATCGAACACATCGAATACCGGCTGCAGTTCAGTCCCTCTCCGGACCCACAGTCTTTCCTGACCATCCACTCCAAGCCCCGCGATCATCCATCTGAAGGGTTCCGGTTCCCATTCTATGGGCATACCGCTCATACCGCCCATCCTGGAGACCCAATGCTCCATATAAGCCTTTTCCTCGTCCATTTCTTCAGTCGTTCTTGAGACCGGACTTAAATCCGCAGTTATACGAAACAGTTCCGTTCCGTCGCTTTTCAGAGCAAGAACCTCATAACTATGTGTGGACATCTCAGTGAAAAATACCCTTCCACTCCTGTCCCCTGTGAAAACAAGCGAGCGAAGCATGTTCTTCACGAACATACCAAGATCGCTGAAATCAACCGGGAATTCGTCTTTGTAGTAAACGACATCCGGGTCAGCCTCGCCCATTCTGAATCTCCCGAGGGTACCGATTCCGGTCATTGCTCCGTCTGACTGCTCCATTTCAAATTTCAGCCCGAGGTAGTATCCGCCATCCAGCCCGCATGGGTCCATGGGTGGATTGTTGCCCCAGAGCGCAACCTCCTCAATGTAGGAATAGTCAGAACCATCGAATATCTTGTAACTGTTGCTTGTGGGGTCCAGAACGAATATCCTTCCATCTCCCAGACAGGAAAGTGAAAGAGGCAGGGAAAGCCTACCGGGTCCGCTGCCCGCACCGCTTATCCGTGTAATGAAATCTCCACTGTTCGTAAATGCCCTGATGTGGCTCCCCGCCTGATCGAGCAGCAGTATCTCACTCTGATTCCCGAAGCATACATCACCGATCGCGCCGAAAACATAATTGCTGTCACCGAGCTCAGCGCCGATACTGTCGATTACATTCAGAGTTATTCTGTCAGTCCATGGATCAGCTTTGATTCCGACCGGTTCATTCTGACCGCACGCGAAAACAAGCAGCACAAGCACTGAAACCGCAGGCAGCTTCATCCACTCACCAGCATGGTTCTGGCAAGCTTGCCGTGAAGTTTTCCAGTAGCCTTTGCCAGGTGCAGCGTTGAAAGAAAAAGCACAACTCCTGCAAGAACAACGAAGGGCATAAGCCAGACAGGGGTCCACCAGGCCTCAGGTATATCCATTACAGGTACCTTAAGGACCAGTTCCAGTATTGGATCAGCTATCAGCGACAGTGATACTGCTGTAAGAGTAATGAATACAGTGAAGTACAGCACACCAAGAGGCAGCATGAGTATCAGGTATATGAAGGAAGACCATGTACTTCCTGTTGAAAATATCCCCTTTATGCTGCCCCACCAGCCCTCACCTTTGCTTATGAAAATCGCTCTCCTGGGCATTCTCGCACCGAGCAGCGTTTCCACTATTCTGCCCTCAACGAAAGCCAGCGCCCTGAAAGAAAGAAAGAACAGCCAGGCCAGAGGAACACCGATTATCAGAACTATCAAACTGGCCGAAACAGAAAAGCCCGTAACAGCCCATGTAAAGTAAATGATTCCTGTGGCCATCGAGAGGATCATATACAGCATCGCTGCCCAGGCGGAGGGGTCTGCGATTACCCCGCAGAATGCAGAAATTCCGCTCCTTGGTCGTTTGCCTGAAGAGAGGGCGGGAGTAGTATATTTTTCAACATTGCGGTAGTGTTCCGCTACCTCTTCAGGGTCACCATACCTGCCTATGATATTCTTGACCGCTTCTTCCTTCGTTTCCTCAGGATTCTCGGACAGCTCTATATCGAGTGCTGTGCTCAGATGATCTTCGGCATCAGATAATGCGTCCTGTATCGTTGCTCTATCGCTTCCCTTCAATTCCTCCCTGAACGCGTTCAGGTAGTCTTCAATCAGCTTTATCATCGGGGACACCTCCCAGTATCCTGTCAATCAACTTGCTGGTTCTTCTCCATATCACCATCCATCGTCTGAAAGCTTCACGGCCTTTGTCTGTTATATCGTAGTAACGCCGTGGTGGACCTGAAACGGATGGTTCAATCCTGCTTGTAAGAAGACGGTTCCCCTCGAGAGATCTGAGCACCGGATAAAGGGCTCCATGTTTTACAAGGGGTACGCTCTGCTTTTCATCCTCCTCCATCAGTTTTGCTATCTGGTAACCGTACATCGGCTCATCCGCATGGTTCAGAACGCTCAGAAGGGCCAGGGAAGTAATGCCTGCACTAAGTTCTTTCCTGAATTTTCTGTCAGCGGTTTCAGCAATTTTTACTGTCTCAATCCCGGACAGTGACGGATCAACCATTCCAACATCTCCCTTCCTGCAAGAGTACATTTCCTTGCAGATCAATACTACTAATAACTTAATACTATGTCAAGATAAACTATAGTCGATAAAATGCATAGTATTGGTGGACTTTAACTTAACTTTGTTATGCATTCATGACTACGCGAAAACTGCAGCAAGGAGGCGGACTGCTGAATCACTCCTCCTTTATTATGATATCCTGCAGGAGCGATGATTTCCATTTTAAACAGGGGGCGTCATGACATCCGCGGATAAGGAAAAAAATATTGATTTCATAAGGGAGATTGTAGAGAGGGATATCAGGGAAGGGAAACACGACGGCAGAGTACATACCAGGTTCCCTCCTGAACCGAACGGTTACCTTCACATAGGACACGCAAAAGCCATATGCATTAATTTCGATATCGCAGAGGAGTACGATGGTCTGTACAATCTTCGATTTGATGATACTAATCCTGTAAAAGAGGATGTTGAATACGTTGAATCGATAATGCGGGATATCAGATGGCTCGGTTTCGACTGGGAGGACAGGCTCTATTACGCCTCGGATTACTTCGACAGAATGTACATTTACGCTGAACAGCTGATCGACAAGGGCGCTGCTTACGTATGCGACCTTTCAGCTGAGGAAGTCCGTGAACACAGGGGTACTCTGACGGAACCGGGCAGGAACAGCCCCTGGAGAAACAGATCGATTGAGGAAAACCTGGATCTCTTCAGAAGGATGAAGGCGGGTGAGTTCCCTGACGGAACCAGAACCCTCCGTGCGAAAATTGATATGGCATCCCCCAACATGAACATGAGGGATCCCGCAATCTACCGGATATTAAGGAAAAGCCATCACAGAACCGGAGACAGATGGTGCATCTACCCGATGTACGATTACGCCCATTGTCTTGAGGATTCGATAGAGGGAATAACCCATTCCTGCTGTTCAATAGAGTTCGAAGACCACCGCCCGCTTTACGACTGGTTCCTTGACAGGCTGGATATCTTTCACCCTCAGCAGATTGAATTCGCAAGGCTGAATCTTACCTATACGGTTATGAGCAAGCGGAAACTGGCCATGCTTGTAGAAAATGATCTTGTTTCAGGCTGGGACGACCCAAGGATGCCGACTCTTTCCGGTCTTAGAAGACGGGGTTACACACCGGAGGCGATCAGAGATTTCATAGGCAGGATCGGTATCGCAAAAAGGGACAGCATAGTTGATATGGCGCTGCTGGAATACTGCATAAGGGACGACCTTAACAGAAGAGCGCCAAGATTAATGGCGGTCCTTGACCCCCTGAAGGTCATCATAAAGAACTACCCGTCCGATAAAAGTGAGGAACTGGAATTCATCAACAATCCCGAGGATTCCTCCGCAGGATCAAGGATGGTTCAGTTCTCAAGGGAGCTGTACATAGAAAGAAATGATTTCCAGGAGGAACCTCACAGGAAATTCAAGCGGTTGTCCCCGGGAAGAGAAGTGCGCCTCAGATATGCCTATCTGGTTACATGCGTTGATTCAGTGAAGGATGAAAACGGAAATGTGACTGAGCTTATCTGCACCTACGATCCGGAAACCAGGGGTGGCAACACTCCGGATGGCCGAAAGGTCAAAGGTACTCTTCACTGGGTTTCAGCGGTACATTCAAAGCCGGCCGAAGTCCGGCTTTACGACAGGCTGTTCACGCTGGAAAACCCACTTGAATCCGACGATTTTATAGATACCATAAATGATGAATCTTTGATGGTGATAAACCGATGCAGAATCGAACCTTCGGCAGCGGATCTTGCGATCGGGGAACCGGTTCAGTTCGAGAGGCAGGGCTATTTCTGCAAGGATCCTGATTCAACTGAAGGCAAACTCGTCTTTAACCGCACCATATCATTGAGAGATACCTGGAAGAGAATCCTGAAAAATCAGAAATAGAACAATCGATCGTCAAATCGAAGAACATAGGTACTTCTGCTGAACTGCTCCGATCACATCATGAAGTAAACCGAGTGTCCCTGTCGCCATATAAGAAGAAGCACATCGTCACTGGATGAGATCAGCCTTGTCAGTTCCTCCGGAGAAGCGACTTCGAAGCCATCAACCTCAATAATGACATCCCCCGGATTTATTCCCACATTACCGGCCCTGCCGGACTGACTGACTTCGACCACAAGAACACCTCTGAGGTCGGGATCACCAAGAGCGGAAGCGGTCTCTCTGTCCAGCTCTTCAAGAGTCCAGCCGAAATCATCTGAGGTTTGCGGTGCTGTGGTAACTACCGATTCATCGGCAGCTCTTTCTCCAAGTATAACCGGAATGGATACATTTCTTCCCTCCCGGAAAACCTCGATTTCGACCACGTTTCCAGGGTCTATATCTGCGATCATATTCCTGAATTCTGTTATCGTTCGAAATGTTTCACCATCAATTGTCAATATGACGTCTCCCCTGATGATACCGTATTCGCCTGCGGGAGTATCGCTGAGTACCTGGGAAACCAGAACACCACCATCACGAACGTCCAGGCCGAAATGCTCGGCAAGACCGGGAGTGAGCTCCTGTATCGTAACACCCAGCCAGCCCCTTCTAGCGTATCCGTAAGTAACCAGATCATCCATAACGTCAACTGCAACATTGATCGGTATGGCGAATCCTATCCCCTGGTAACTACCGGTTCTTGTAGCAATTGCGGTATTGATCCCGACCAGCATTCCATCAAGATCAACAAGGGCTCCTCCGCTGTTGCCCGGATTAATTGCAGCATCTGTCTGAATGTAATCCTCGTATTCAGCCAATCCTACATCGGACCTTCCTATATAGCTGATGATTCCCTGTGTAACTGTCTGACTCAGAGCGAAGGGTGATCCCACTGCAAGTACCCACTGCCCCACTTTCAGATCATCGCTGTCACCTATCGCAATAGCTGGAAGACCGGTTGCGTCTATTCTGATAACGGCAAGATCGGTTTGAGGATCGGTTCCGATTATCTCACCGGTGTATCTGCTGCCGTTCTGAAGCACTACTTCAAGTTCATCAGCTCCACCGACAACATGATGATTGGTGAGTATCATCCCGTCGCTCGAAACAATGACACCGCTTCCGATACCGGTCATGACATACTCCTGCTCGCGTGGCATCTGGAAATAGTCCCCCCATGGGTCGACCATGAAAGGATGGGAAAAATCCGGAAACGATGGTACTCTTGTAACAACGGTTGTCTGCGATGTGATAGTTACAACGCTGGGACCAGCAAGCTCCGATATTTCAACGAACATGTTACTCAGGATATGAGGATCGAATACAGGTACGAATCCCTCCGGAACAGTTTCGTCAGATCCAGCCGCGGAGAGCACTCCTGTAAAGAGTGTTAAAACCAGAACGATCTGCGTAATCCCTTTTCTGCTAACTTTTTTCATGTTGCTCCTCCAGGATCAGAAACAATAATATTGCTGAAGTTCATATTCTCAATCTTCAGATATAATATATTCATTGCTGGATATAGTTCCCCATTGAGCCTTGCGTATGCGATTTTGAGAGGAGAGCGTTATGAGAGTATCCGCTTCGATTGTATTTCTGCTGGTTTCCATATCAATCGCGTGTACCGGATACGCTGTATTCGCCGATAAAGCCTGGTACGGGATGAATTTCGACTACCCTCCCGAATCCAATATAAGGTTCAACGTCGCAGAATTGGAGAACGGCAGAGTTTTCACGATACAGTTCTTCAATAATGACAGGATGATCTGGGTTCCGACAGCGGGAATGAACGAACACGGAATCTTCTCATCACTTCAGTATCAGTGCCCCATGATCGAGGGTACCGCTTCGCTGTCAGAGGATCAGCTCTACATCTATCAGCTCTACAGCAGGGCTGTCAGCAGCTGCACCTCTATCGATGAGATCGAACGTATCATCGAGTCATATGAACTCGTTAACATGTACGACCTGACACTGCACACTCTGATCGCAGATCTATCGGGAAACGCACTTATAGCGGAAGCGGGAGATGGGGAAAACCTCATCACCCGGATCAATGGGCACTGGATCGTAATGACGAATTTCAAGAATGCGGACTTCATCAATACTCCGCCGGACGAAATAGTCGGAGTGGGGGATGAAAGATACAGGAGAGCCCTTGCGTATATAGAACAGCATTACAGCTCCTTCGGTCTGCCCGAAGCGATAGGAACGCTGGAGGCAGCTCTCAATACTGATCCCGTATGGAGCACTAAAGCATCTATGATTTACGATCCTATGGAAGGAACAGTGTACATAGGAATAGATGGGGATCTTGAGAGGATATGGAGAGTATCGATGGACGAAGGAATAATTGAAACCTGGTCCGGCTTCACAAAGGAGAGATCTACCTCTGTACGTGAATACGGCATAACTGTACCGGAGATGAGAACATGGATATAAAACTGCCCTGCCCGGACGAAAATAATATGTACGAACTGAAAGCAGGCAAAATAATAGCCCTGGGCTTGAACTATCAGGATCATATCGATGAAACGGGAGTTGAAACGCCTGCAGAGCCGATCCTTTTCGCAAAGACCCCCAACGTCCTCATAGCTTCCGGTGAAGACATCATTATTCCACCGTTTCTCTACGAATACGGGTTTGAGAATGTGATTGTCCATTACGAAGCCGAATTGGCTATAGTGATCGGCAGAAAGGCCAGCAATGTGCTGAAATCGGAAGCCATGGAATGCATTCTGGGCTACACCTGCTTTAACGATGTAAGTCAGAGGAATCTCCAGTTTTCCGATAGATCAGGATGGTTCAGGGGTAAATCTCTTGATACTTTCGGACCGATAGGACCCAGGATAATCCCCGCTGAACAGCTCCCGGACCCTCATAACCTCGAAATCCAGTGCAGGCTTAACGGTAAAACAGTCCAGAGATCAAGTACTTCAGAGATGATATTCAGTATTCCGGAAACCATCGCTTTCATCTCAAAACAGATAACACTTGAACCGGGAGATATAATCGCAACCGGAACGCCCAGTGGAGTTGGACCCGTTGCCCACGGTGATATCGTGGAAGTTGAGATCCAGCCCATAGGAATACTGAGGAACCGTGTAACAGACGTTTACAGTTCAACCTGATCCGCTTCGATCATCTGGCATATGTGTCATAAATAGACTATTGTACCTGCTGGATTAAATACAGCAACTCTTGAATGGTGAGGTCTATGAACCGGAAAAAGTGTGGAATTAGAACTGAAGTCAGATTCTCTGGAATGGTCATTTTTTTATTTCTAATCCTTTCGTCCTGCATAGACGACCCGCCCACCCATCCGGAGGTTAGCGATTATCAGTCATACCTGGACATGGTGTGGGAACTGTACGATCAGAAGTACGTAGCATTCGACGTTAAGAATGTTGACTGGGATGCAGTGCATGATATGTACAGCCAGATGATACCCGGAGTAAATTCAAATACTGAATTGCGGGAGCTTATCACTCAGATGGTTGGAACACTGGAAGATAAAAACGCCTTCTTCGAAGACTTTGATCCTCTCGCTTATCCCTATCATTTCCCTACTTACTCACCTGATATTGAGATTAATTACGTTGACTCGGTACTGATGCAACTGCTTGAACCATGGGAATTCGAATGGGATTCCACTATGGGAGTAATGTGGGGCAGCTGTGTTATCGACAGCATCCCCTATTTCGCCATAAGGCACTTTGATTTCTTCTTCACTTTCTACAACTTCAGCAGTGAAGTTC
>JAUWSL010000038.1 GCA_030610085.1 Candidatus Aegiribacteria sp. | reverse complement strand
TTTACATAATATCCCTTATCGGACATTGTATACACACCATCATCATATTGCACATTATAGCTGTCAGGCTGATCTCCTCCTCCTGCCCACAACGAAGAAAGCCGGTACGGTAAGGGATACAAGCATTCCAACAGAAGCCGCCTGGGGCACTTTTGCAGGACCCCATAAGAAGAAAAGCGCCATGCAGGTTCCCAGACCCAGGATCGAAGCAGTGACAGCTCCAGGCTTTTCAAGTTTTCTGCAGAAGAGCCCCCATATGAACGGGCCGAGGAAAACCGAAGCTATAGCACCCCAGGAAATGGACAGTATAGTTACGATCACTGCAGGTTTAAGCCAGGCAAGGATCATTGAGAGAATTATGAAGCAGCCGCTGCTCAGCCTGGCGAGTTTTGTCAGAGCGCTGTCCGAAGCGTTCCTGTTGATGAAACCATGATAGAAATCCTTTGTGACCGTGGAGCCTGCGATAAGCACAAGGGCTGCCAGCGTAGACATAGATGCGGACAGAATTAGAAGTAGAATGATCACGGTGAGGGCCGAAGGTATAACGGTTGTGAGAAGTTCAGGAATAAGAGCGTCGAAAACGGGTGCTCCGCCCTCTCCAAACGCGCCTGGAGAGCTGGCTGGTGACAGGAATATTCTGGTTAAAGCCCCCGTGAAATAGGCTACTCCGGTAACAAGAAGCGCAAATACCGTAGAGGCGATCATGCCTACCCTGACAGCTTTTTTATCACGCACTGCATAGAACTTCTGGAGAAGCTGAGGCATCGCGAACGGGGCAACGCTTGTAAGGAATATCAGAGAAATCAGAGGTACAATACCGGGCGGTCCTACAGGAGCGACGAGCTTTGGTTCGATAGCCTTCAGACTGGATACGATATCAGGTAAGCCTCCACCCTTCTTTATGTTGAACCATAGCAATACGATAACACCAATCGTCATTATAATGCCGAAGATGACATCCATCATGGCCATGGATTTGTAACCGCCCATGATAAGGTAGATTCCGGTGAATACACCAATGGAAAGAAGTATCATTGAATAGGGAAGCTGAAAAGTGGATTCGAACAGGTAACTAAGTCCCATGAATACAGCAGCGGTATAAGGCACGAAGAATAAAAAGATGGCAAGAGCGGTGTATCCCTTAAGAAAGGGGCTGTTGAATCTGGCTTCAAGGTATTCAGGCATGGTTTTGACATCGAGGGAATCTGTGACCTTCTTAATTCTGTTTCCCAGGAGAAGCCATACACCAAGCACACCTATAAGAGTGTTGCCGATCGCTATCCAGAGGGCGGAAAGGCCGAATCCCCATCCGAGTTTTCCTGCAAATCCTATGAACAGAACAGCCGAGAAGTAAGCTGTTCCGTAAGAGAATGCCGTCATCCAGGGGCCTACTTTGCCTCCACCGAGAAGAAAATCGTGATACGAACTTGTACTTCGCATCCCCTTGAGACCTATTATGATGATAAGCGCTGCGTAAGCTCCCACTACAAGATAATTGGCTATCATGATCTATCCCCTCCCTGACGGTGATTGTCGTTCAGCTCCATTTCAAGTTCACGGATAAGTTCCAGGCTCTTCTTTTTGAGCATTTCAAGGTGATCAGCCGATACAGTTCTTCCTGACAGCATAAGTTCAAGATCCTTCCAGTGACGCAGGAGTCTTCTGGATAGGAGAACATCTATTGACTTATCATCAAGTGCATCTTCGAGCTCCTGGGATCCCATGTCTGATCTGGAACCGATGAGGATATTGGAAAGCTGGTAACCCATGGCTGTCAGGAGCTCCTCAATATCGTTCACCTCGGATATTTCCGGCGCGGAGCCGACAATTCTGTACTTGTACCGCACTAAAATGAAAGTAATAAGCGCGAGGAGAAGGAAAACCGTCGATATCCAGATCAATGAAGAAGTACTATCGTCATCCTGCAGATTTGGAATATCAACAGGCCTGCTGTTGATTGGATACACAGAAAGGGTACATGCCGGTATAATCGCCTGCATGTATTCTTCCAGATACGTATCGAACCATGCGATACTGTCCGGGCCGATTATTACAGTACCGCTGTCAGAAGGTTCAACAAGTATGTACCAGCTGTTGGTATCATCGGTGAGAGCGAAACTCCTGCCCGGCAGCAGTTCCGCAGGTCCATTTACTGTCAGTCGGGGAGGTTCTTTCAGCTGCAGGTACCCCGGGCCGGTGATCGAAAGCTGTATACACCTCTCCCCCGCCGGACTGTACCCTCTTGTAACCCTCCTGACCTGGAAGGATATCTCCTCTGTGATGCCATTGAAATTTTCAGGTTTATCCGTTTGAGGAAAGGGATACACAGGTATTTTCTCTCCTTCAGTAGAGATGTAATACTCCGCGGTGGGTCTTATCATTCCTCCGGGGATGCCTATTCTGCCCCGGAGGACAGGGAGGGAAAGAGTGCAGGCGAATGCGGGGGTTATCTCAAGTGTTGCAAGCCAGGTTCTGTATACGCCGTTCTTGCATCGTACCCACTGCAGTTCTTCGATGTTTTCAAGAAGGTTCGATGAAGCGTAATTCGAAGGCTCAAGTAATAGATCTACTATCTCGGCGTTATGCAAAGTCTTATAGACATAGTAATCGATATTGAAAGTCTGCCCCGGATAGACCCTTCCCGCAGTATCGATCTCGATCTCAATCCATGCTATTTCGTCATGTCCGGCTTCCTGAGGTAGATCCGCGGTTCGGGGGATATTACCATGTGCTGTAACCGTCATGGCAGGTATCTCAGATAGTCTTCTGCCTGAGGAAGTCAGAATCAAAGGACCGATCGTATGGGTTCCCGCCGCAGAAGCCATGAAACTCATCGAAAGGCGGATCTCGGATGACATCGTTCTTCCTGCCGGAGTAGTAACGGATGAGAATGAGTGCATGCTGCTGGAGCCCATGTACTGCAGACCGCCTGAGAATAGAGGCTGGCAGTCTACAGAAGTAAGATTTTCACCGATAATAGTTATCTCGCACAGGAACACCTCTCCAGCCTGAACTGAACCCGGAATATTCACTGAAACATCAGGAGGTGTAAGAAACAGGGAAATCAGCAGAAAGATCATTACCAGACAGGTCCTGACGGAAAACCGGCCTTGGTGGTGCCCGTGGAATCTTCCGGTAGCTGGCTCTCTTCGATCAGGTCCAGTATCGCCTGAGCCTGTTCGGGGGTCATTTCATCGATCTGAGGCGGGGGCTGTTGCTCTTCTTCGGTCTGCTCCTCATTCTGGTCCTGCTGGTCCTCATTCCGGTCCTGCTGGTCCTCATTCTGATCCTGTTGGTCCTCATTCTGGTCCTCCTGATCCCCATTCTGGTCCTGTTGGTCCTCATTCTGACTTTCAGGGGGTTCGTGGTTTTCAAGCCAGTTGAGGCCCGCTTCGAGCCCTGTTCTTTCGCATTGGGGGGAGCTGCCATCGGAGATGTTTTCCCTGATAATGCTCACTGTTTTTTCAACACCGCTGTAATCGTCCATCTGAATCGCCAGAGCAAGGTCAGTAAGCGCCACCGCGCATGCGAGAGTATCTTCCTGAACATCCCCCCGGACAAGCGAAAGAGTTGAATCAGCAGCAGTAAGAGAATCGATCATGAACAGGGAGGCGGCAAGGTTGTATGCGATCCGTCCCCTGTGCGGCATTCCCAAAAGAAGCTCATTCCATATTTCCGAAGCATCTGCATACTGCCCGCTGAGAAATAACTCCTCCGCCGTTCTGGCAAGTTCGGCAGGCGCGGTAGTATTTCCGATTTGAAGGACCAGCAGTAGAAGAAGTATCACACACCCCTCCTCTCCAGGATAACAGCAGCGGTAAAAAGAAGAAGAGCCGGCAGAAGGAAATACTGATACCTTCGGGTTGCAGTAGAACCGCCTGTGGCAAGCTCACTGTTCTCAGCGGATATATGTTCCAGAAAAGTTCTTACGATAGAAACAAGATCATCAGTTCGTGAGAGAGGTACGAATACGCCTCCAGTATTATCCGCCAGCTCAAGAAGAGATCCCTCTTCCAGTATGGTTCTCACAGTATCCCCCTCCGCATCAAGAAGAAGTCCCCCCTCTTCATTCGGGATTGGAACTTCGATGGGGCCGCCGACTCCAACTGTTATCAGGTTCATACCGTGACGGTTCGCCGCTTCCGAGGCACTTTCGATTGAGTAATCGTGGAAACCTCCATCGCTGAAAATAATTCCCAGACTGGCTTCAAGGTCCATCTCCGGAAGAGCGGAGACCATAAGTTTTACCATATCGCCCAACTGGGTACCCGGAATTATATCAGGGTTGCTCCAGACATTGTCCGGCAGCCTGCTGATCAGAAATTCCCTGTCGAGAGTCAGGGGTGAGGCAAGCCTGGATGAACCGGAAAAGAGGACAAGAGCTATTCTTACATCGTCTAGTTCTTCGGCGAGTTTCCTTATCTCGCTGGCAGCTCTGGCTATCCTTGATGGCATTTCGTCCATTGAAGCCATTGATTGTGAAACATCGACAGCTATTACAAGATTCTTACTTCCTGTTGATGTAATTGCAGATGATCTGCCCCATGTTGGGCTGCTGAGGGCGGTTATTGAAAGAGCTAACCCTGTTGTCCAGAGGATTCTTGAAAGCAGTCTTGAAGGTGGTGGCAGTATTCTGACCCTTTCCCATAGAACCGGCCTGACGAACAGTCTGAGAACCTTAAGTTCAGTATTGTGCCATTTTACCCGCAGCCACCAGTATAGAGGTATGAAAAGAAGCAGGAGCAGAAGGAAAGGATAGTTGAAACCCATCACTCACCCACTATTTTGAAAAATCTGTATTTCATAATATTCGATACTGTCAGGAGGATCATTCCCCAGATCAGGAAGAACATGTAGGAATCCCTGTATACGAACAGGCCTTCGGCGGGCAGTGTTGAGGCCTCAAGGGAGTCAATTGCTGAATAAACCTCATCAAGCTCCTCGGGAGATTCGACGTTGAACAGCCTTCCACCGTTAAGTTCCGCAATGTATGACAGGGTTTCTCTGTCCAGTCCGAGGCCGTCTTCAGATAACGGCTTCCCGATCGCTACAGTGTAAACTCTGAGGCTGTCTCCATGTATGGTATTTATAGCCTGCGCAACGGTTATCGGATCCACCAGACTGGAAGTGTCCTCTCCGTCGGAGATGAGCACAACGACTCTTTTTGAGGTCTGAGAATAGTTGAAACCCTTTGCGGCAACCGTTAGACCGGCTCCAATGGCTGTACCATCAGGCAGCGATCCGAGTTCTGCGCTCTGAACAAATCTTTCCAGTGTTGCATGATCGAAGGTTGGCGGACATAGCGTTCTTGGGCGGTCGGCGTAGATAACCAGGCCTATTCTGTCGTTGGGTCTTCCATCTATGAAGGTCAGGGCTGCTTTCTTCGCCGCTGCAAGCCGGCTGGGGTAGTAATCCGTCTGATCCATGCTGCCCGAAACATCAAGTGTTATGATGATATCAACGCCTTCACCGGCTTCGGGAAGCCGCTCAAACCCCTGCTGAGGTCTGGCCAGAGCGATACAGAGGAGCAGGATCGCAGCCCATTGCAGCAGAACGGCTGTTCTTGCTCCCCCGGATCCCGAAACGGACTGGAACAGGAAGGGTCCGCTGTAGGTCTGTGATGCCGCCTTGCGGTTTCGGGATAACAGAAAAGCGAGTACGAGAAATACAGGAAACAGCAGAAGGGCAGGTAAAAACTGGAAGCTCATTGCCTGTGCCACTCCTCTCTGAGGGCGAGGAGTATTGAAGTAAATCTCTTTGCCCTTTCCCTCGATCCACCCCAGGCTGCATATCTTTGCAGTGCTATCTCTCTTGAAAGCTCTGCTGCATCATCGGTGAACTTACTCCCGCTCTTTTCTTCTTTAACCTGTCTTATGATCTGGAACCAGGTATACGCCCTGCTTGAAATACCGAACCTTACGGCAACCGTATCTCTGAGAAGCCGGTCAACGTTCATGTAATACTCAGGCCATCTGCCCTCGACGAAAGCCTTTGAATTAAGAAGAGCCCGGACTTCATCAAGCGGAGAAAGTGATTCTTTATGTGTATAAGGATGATCAGTAGAAGGCAGCATTCTGCGTTTTCTGTAGTTAAGCCAGATCAAAACCAAAGCAAGAGCCACAGCCAATGAAAGAACGACCGGAAGAAGCCACCTGTTCGATGGTGCCCTCCCCCACTTTTCCCAGAAGCTGTGTCTCTGAAGATAATCCTGAGGTAATCCCGGGGGAATAGTGTGAGCAAGGGGTGAAGGGAACACTGGAACGCTCCATGTCGTATCGGGCATTGTTCTGGTAACTACGAGAACAGGCGGAGGAAATTCTCTTTCAAGAGCATCTGAAACAGCGTATATGGAGGGCAGAACAAGCGTGTCCAGAACCATCGGAACTATCTTGATGCTGTCACCCTGCTGCTCCAGAAGAATAAAACTATCTGTTATTTTAATTGGTTGTGCTACAAAGTCTTCGGGAATGGAATAATCAATTGTGACAGGCACACCCAGAGAACATTGAACCGCTTCGATCTGTGAAGTCAGAAGCAGAATGGTCAGAACTCCCGGAATCATCGACGTCTCCGTTTTTTTCTCAATTCGAAGAATCTGCGCAAAGGAAGGATCAGGTTGTCAGATGTGGAAATGCTTAAAAGGTCAAGTCTATTCTCACGGCACAGCTCTTCCCTGTTCTGCTGAACCAGGCGCACATTGTCGGCGAAGTTCTTTCTCCATCTCCCGGAGCTCGTATTCACAACCTTTTCACGTCCAGTCTCGGGGTTTCTGAACCTTACCCTTCCCATCATGGGCAGATGGAGTTCTCTTGGGTCGAAAACGTGTATTCCCACCACATCATGTTTCTGAACAACGGCTTTCAGGAGTTTACTGCCTGAAGGGAAGGCAAAATCGCTTATTATGAAGATCAGGGCTCGTCTTTTCATCAGCCTGCCCATGTATTTCAACGCGTTATCAAGATCTGCATGTGCCTGCCTGTCAGGTACCTGGA
This sequence comes from Candidatus Aegiribacteria sp., assembly GCA_030610085.1. Lineage (GTDB taxonomy): Bacteria > Fermentibacterota > Fermentibacteria > Fermentibacterales > JCC-6 > Aegiribacteria. The sequence continues at coordinate 9,045 of JAUWSL010000038.1, read as the reverse complement.
GAATTCTGCGAACAAGACCAAGGGCATGCTTTCGTCCCTTTTCCGGCGGGATATAGTTATGAACCGTATCGGAGAATGTAAGCATTCCGACACGGTCATTACTCTCCGAAGCGGAAAGAGCCAGTACTGCGGCAACTTCGGCAACTCTCTCAGCCTTTGTCAGGTTCAGAGAACCGAAACGCAGGCTCCCGGAAACGTCAACGATCAGAAGCACCATGAGCTCTCTTTCCTCCGTGAACACTTTCACGAAGGGAGTCCGGGTTCTGGCATATACGTTCCAGTCGATCAGCTTGGGGTCGTCACCCTCAACGTAAGGGCGAAGATCGGAGAACTCCATTCCATGCCCGCGGAATATGGAACTGTAATCGCCGCCCACCAGCTGCGCCACAAGTTTTCGCGTACGAAGCTCTATTCTTCTAACGCGATTGAAAAGTGAGTGAACGTTTTCCATGATCTGTAATTCGGTTATTTAACCGGGATCCGATTCAGAATCCTGTCCAGGATTTCCTCAACACCGATCTCTTCAGCTTCGGCCTCAAAGGAAAGGATTATCCTGTGACGAAGAACGTCATGTGCTACTTCTTTAACGATCGAGGGCTCCACGAATGACTGACCGTACAGAAGAGCCCTGGCTCTCGATGCTGCAAGCAGACCGAGAGAACCTCTAGGGCTGGCTCCCACCGATATAAGGTCCTCCAGATCCTTGAGTCCTGCCTGCCTCGGGTGACGGGTAGCAGCTGTGAGTCTGACCATGTAGTCCATGACTACATCCTCAACCACAACCTTCGAAGCAAGCTTCTGGAGTTCGATTACATGGTTAGTTGTCATGACAGGCTCTATCGATGGGACCGGTTTGCCTCCGATCCTCTTGAGAATCTCAATCTCCTCTACGGATGTGGGATAATCGACCTTCAGTTTCATAATAAACCTGTCCACCTGGGCTTCGGGAAGAGGATAGGTTCCTTCCTGTTCTATGGGATTCTGGGTCGCCATTACAAAGAAGGGAGAAGGAAGAGGATGGGTTTCACCTCCAAATGTAACCTGACGCTCCTGCATAGCTTCAAGAAGCGCGCTCTGGACCTTAGCCGGGGCTCTGTTGATCTCGTCAGCAAGGATGAACTGGGCGAAAACCGGTCCTTTCCTGGCTTCGAATGTATTGGTTTCCGGTTTGAATATCATCGTTCCGGTAATATCCGTAGGAAGAAGGTCAGGGGTGAACTGCAGCCTTGAGAATGTTGCCTTGACACATCTTGAAAGGGTTCTTGCAGCGAGGGTCTTCGCAAGTCCGGGAACACCCTCGATGAGAACGTGTCCGTCACAGAGCATTGCAGTTATAAGGCCGAGACGAAGTTCTTCCTGCCCTACAATAACACTGGAAAACCTTGAGTTGAGGTTATCCAGAAGAGGTTTTTCAGACAGGATCTGCTTCTCAAGTTCTTCAATCAGTTCTCTAGACATCGATTTCCCTCCTGGCTTTCCCTATGAGATCGCGTGTTATTCTTTCATAGTCCAGAAGCCCCTTCCGAGTTCCGGCTTCAAATCTCATAACGAGAACAGGCTGAGTATTGGATGCTCTTACAAGACCCCAGCCATCGGGAAACGCGATCCGGGCGCCATCGGTGGTGTTTACCACAAAGTTCTCCTTCTGAAATAACTCCGTTACTTTTCTAACCAGTGAGAATTTGGCATCATCATCGCAGTCTTCCCTTATCTCGGGTGTGGAAAATACTTCCGGAAGGCCCTGCAGGTATCTGTGAAGCGGGATAGTGCCGGAAGATATTATTTCGATAAGTCTCAAAGCCGCATAAAGTGCATCATCGTAGCCGTAGTAGCGATCTCTGAAAAAGATATGACCGCTCATTTCTCCGGCAAGGAGCGCATTTTCCTCATGCATCGCCTTCTTGATAAGCGAATGTCCCGTTGGGGACATGACAGCTCTTCCTCCAGCCTTTTCTATTTCAGAAAAGAAGAGTTCTGAAGCCTTGACCTCTGAAATTACAGTTGCTCCGGGATTGCTCTTCAGCAGCGTTCTTGCAAGAATAATCAGTATCATATCTCCCCTGATGACCTCTCCCCTGTCATCTATAACTCCAAGACGGTCGGCGTCTCCATCGAAGGCAAGACCTAAATCGGCTTTTTCAGTGATAACCTTCTCTCTGAGATCGGAGAGATTCTCATCAACGGTCGGATCGGGATGATGATTGGGAAATTCACCGTTCATATCGCAGTAAAGAGGAAACACCCTGCAACCCAGATCTCTAAGAACCTCAACGGCAGTCTCTCCGCCGGTTCCGTTCCCGGCATCAACGACGACTCTGAGTGACCTGTCAAGTGAAAATTCATCCAGAAGCCTTTCAAGATATGGTTTTTTAACTGAAACCCTCTGAAGGGTGGAATCCGGGTGTATATCAACGGAATCAGTGACATTCTGCATTCTCTTTCTGATATCCTGGATTGAATCACCATATATGGTATCAAGTCCGCACATTATTTTGAAACCGTTGTACTCGGGAGGATTATGACTTCCGGTGATCATCACAGTAACGTCAGGATCCAGAGTGTGCGCGGCAAAATACGTCATCGGTGTGGTCTGTACACCGAGATCGGTAACATCGCACCCGGCAGAACGGATACCATCGGAAAGCCATTCCATCAAAATTGATCCGGACCCCCGGCAGTCTCTGCCTGCAGCAACATGGTTCTGCGCAATTTCCCCGAGGATTTTTCCTAATCTGATAGTCGTATCTCTATTCAGATCATCAGGAAATATGCCTCTTATGTCATATTTTCTGAAAATACTGTCCTTCACGAACTCTCCTTATGGCTGTTCAATTCCGGAAGTTCAATTGCGTACCGGCCTGCTGCTGTATCGCCTGTAAGCCATCCACTGTGTGCACTTATTATCTGACGGGCCAGTTCAACACCGAAGGCTGACTGTTTTACGATGCTCTGTGTTTTACCCTTGTGCACTATTGTAAGCCTTACTGTGTCGTCTCCTCCGGCAAGCATGATGTGGATCAGTGAGCCCGCTATCATGATGCGTGATATTTCCGATAGAATATTGTCAAGAGCGTGCTTGAGATAGTACTTGCTTCCCGAAATGAGGACGTTTTCATCCACTGACACTGCCAGGGATACTCCCCTGGATATGAATAATTCATTCCATTCGTTGAGGATCTCAAACAGCAGCTCATCAAGGGATACAACAGATGATCCAGCACCATCGGGAAATTTCGATTTATCGGTGAGATCCATGTTCTCAAGGGCTGCAAGTTCTTTCATCAGGTTAAGAAAATTCTCGATCTCCTCGATCTCGGCAGTCAGCTTTGCAAGCTGTTCCTTTACAGCAGGTGATCTGTCCAGGGGTCTGGAAAGTTCTATGGCTGTTTCCCGCACAGATTCCAGGGGCTTTTTCAGGGATACTCCGATCCTTGAGAGCATTTCCGATTTCATCTTCTCAAGTTCGTTCAGCTCTTTCTTCAGGAGATTGAGTTTGGTCTTCAGTTCTCCGATGGTCTTCTCATATTTTTTCTGGTTTCTTCTGTACATCTCCATTAATATGAGTATTCCGAGGAAGACCAGGAAAACAGCATAGTCAGGCAGGGTTATCATTTTAGATAAGTTCCTCCAGATCTTTTACTACAAGTACTTCTCTACCGGTTAATCGACTTATTTCATCGAGAGAAAGATCATCCAGTGTCAGCATATCATGGTTGAACATTACACCCGGCAGTATTACACTATTATATAAATCCGGAAGCTCCTTAACAGATCTTACAATATCTGCCCCTGACAGAAGGCCAGCTACTGTGATATCCGGGCCGAGAAAATGATTCTCGACAACTGTTACATGGTAATCGCTGCCGTTGAGCACTCGTCTCAGAAAGGGAGCTGCCAGGGTTCCAGTACACACTGCCCCGCTTCCTGTGAATTTCTTTCCCAAATTTGACAGAAGGTCTGCAAGAAGCCCGATCCCGTTCTCTCTGAGTGTACAACTTTCGTAATAGTGAGAGGGTGGAACATCCAGACCTGCCATAACGAAGAATTCGTCCGATGGGTATACCCAGGTTTTATTCCGTGTTTTCATGGCCTTCATCCTCCATATACTGCATTGGTTTACAATATGTGAGGCTTCAGCTTCATCGGGGCGTCTGATCTCCGGTAGTCCACTCCTGTGTTTCGTAAGACCGACAGGTACGACTCCAACCGAAATGACGCCCGGTATCGAAAGAAGATCCTCCAGGGTTCTGTTGAGCTGTTCGCCGTCGTTAAACCCGGGTACAATCACTATCTGAGTTTCCATTTCGATCCCTGCTCCGGAGAGTTTTTCAAGCATAGGCATTACAGGTTCCGCCCTGCCGGTTCCCAGTATTCTTCCCCTCACAGAAGGATCTGTTGAATGGACGGAGATATGCAGCGGTGAGAGATGCTTGCGAATTGCATATTCAGTATCATCCCTGTCAAGGGTTACGTATGTTCCCTGAACAAAGGAATACCTGATATCGTCATCTTTTATCAGCAGGGATTGTCTGACACCACCGGGCAGCTGGTCTACGAAACAGAATATGCATTTTTTCCTGCATACCGCCGGTTCCTGACCCACAAATGTGAAACCCCAGTCATAACCGGGTTTACGACGGAGGGTAAGTTTTCTGATCAGTGGACCCCTGGTGTAGGTCAGATCTGCGAATAAGCCGTTCGCGCTGTAAAGGAAGTCGATCCAGTCATTCAGAGGAATACCGTTACATGCAACGAGTCTGTCGATTTTTCTAAGTCCTGCGGCGGAAGCTGGAGAACCCGGGGTTACGGAGAGTATCCCGAGCAAATGCTACCCCAGTGAGCGCTGTACCTTGATCATTTCCGGATCAAGTTTTTCAGCAGCAGCAAGTTCCTTATCCGCTTGAGAATTCCGGCCTGTAGCTCTGTAAAGGTCAGCTATGGCCAGATGGAATCCAACGGATGACCTCAGATCCCCGGCAGTAGTCGAAAGGCCTTTTCTGAAGTGGTCTTCTGCCTCATCGAATCGTTCGAGGTTAAGACAGCATCTTCCAAGCATTTCTCTGGCTTTCATCCTGAAATCGGGACTTTTGAGAACCTGTTCGAACTCAGATAGAGATTCCCTGTACAGGCCCATCTCCATATACGCTATTCCAAGGTCGTAATGCGTGTTGAAATCATCTACGGGAACCGCTGATTCAATTCCATCCTGAAATTCTCTGATAATTCCAGCCAGTGCCTTTGCGGAACTCCTGTCGAATTTGCGGTCTATGTCAGCCAGGATCATAGCTATATCCGCGTAATTCTCACTGTCGGCCAGACCTGGTCTGATACCATCCATGAGTGTTCTGGCCATTTCGAAACTGGAATCCACAGAAACCGATTCCTCAAGTGCCGCAAGAGCTTCATGGGGGCTGTCGTTAAGCAGGTAAGCCACAGCGAGCCTGTAGAATGCCCTGGCCTGACCGTCCACATCCATTGCATTTCTTATTCTTACGATCTCCTTTGCGGCGCTGAGTGACTCAGGACAGATATCAAGCACACCCTCAAGCAGCTCGAATACCATATACTCGCGTTCATTGGCCCGGTAGATAGTACAGGCTCTGAGATAAGAATCAATTGCACCGTAGAAATCACCGACTTCAAGGAGAAGGTTGCCAAGTTCAACATAACCCAGCCCGTCACCTCTTGATCTATCAAGATTGCTCTTCATGTCCTCAACCTGGAGTGAAAGGGCTTCATGAAGCTGCCTGGCGGAGACCAGGTTCATGCTTACTAGGATGTCACCCAGTTTACGGTTGGGATCACTATCATTCTGAATATCGAGTGCTCTTAGAACGTCGGGTGCTTCCAGAAGTCCTTCAGCGATGAAGTACTCACCGATTTTCTTTCTTTCGACAAGAAGGGTGCTCTCCTCCATCCCACCTTCTTCGGGACCAAGTGGTTCTATGAAGATGGATTCCTCTAATTCACTATCATCGACTTCGGTTGAAGAAGGAGGTGTTGAATCAACCGTTTTCTTCTTTCTTTTTTTGACAGGTTTCTCTTCAGGCAGAGATTCGATCTCCTCAACGAGTTTTTCCTCAGGCGGAGTTTCGATCTCCTCCGCAGGTTTTTCCTCAGGCGGAGATTCGATCTCCTCTACGAGTTTCTCTTCGGGCGGAGGTGATTTCTTTTTGGCTGCAGTTTTAACAGGCTTCTTCTTCAATTTTTTCAGCATCAGCTCAAGCTGTGTTGTTTCCTTGATCTTTCTCTCTTTGGCGGTTTTAATCGCCTGTTTCAGTAAAGCTTCATCCTTGTTTGCCGCTGCTACCTTAGCAAAACGGATTATCCACTTGTTATCATCCGGTTCAAGTCTGATCATCGCCTGGCATGATTTGAGTACGGGGGGTTCCTTAAGAGAAGGCTTCGATTTGAGATAAAGAAGGTACTCCTTCTTCGCTTCTTCGAATTTATCCTGTTTATCGTAGCTCAGCGCTTTGATGAAATGCGCATCGGCAAAATTCTCATTCATTCTCAGTGCTTTTCTTGCAACTGATAGAGCGGCTGAGTGAAGTCCGTTCGTACAGTAGAGCATCCCCGCTTTCCCAAAGTTCTCAAGGGCTTCTTCAGTACGATTGAGCTTGAGAAGTACGTCACCGAATGTATTGAGTATTGAAGCTTCATCAGGATTTTCATTGATCATACGGTTCAGAACTTTTTCAGCACTTTCGTATTTGCCATCCTGCATGAGGTCCTGAACTTTCCGACGCTGCTCAATATCTATCATCATTAATCCCCTGTTTGCAAAGCAATGCTGTCAATACTACTTAAAGATACTGGAAATAAGTTGTCCAGCAACAACCACGTTCTCAATATCGGGTATTGCCATGTGATAAGCAATACCACGGTAATCATCAAGGTCCCAGAGTATCATATCCGCATCCATCCCTTGAACAAGTGCTCCTTTGTGATCACCCACTCCAAGGGCGGCAGCCCCATTCACTGTGGATGCGGTTATCGCTTCTTCTATGGTAAAGCCGCACTGGCACACGGCGAGATTGATCATAAGCGGCATAGATTCACAGAAGCAGCTGCCCGGATTGAAATCCGTTGCTATCGCGACAGCCGCACCCGCATCAAGGAGTTTCCTTCCGGGCGGGAATGGTTTACCAAGGAAGAGCGCTGTTCCAGGCAGCAGCGTAGCCACTGTAGTGCTCCGGGCTATCTTCGCGATATTTCTGTCGGAAATGGAAAGGAGATGGTCTGCGCTCAATGCTCCTGAATCAACTGCAACGGATGCGCCATCAGTATCATGGAATTCGTCAGCGTGTATCCTGATACCGAATCCCATACTCTTTGCAGCCTGAAGGTAATGTCTTGATTGTTCAGCAGTGAATACACCCTTTTCGCAGAAGATATCAACAAAATCCGCAAGTTCCCTTTTCTTTATTTCCGGCAGCACTTCATCGATAAGATAGGTGATGTATTCATCAGAGCGGCCACTGTATTCCGGAGGAATCTCATGAGCTCCCAGGAATGTTCGTAAAATGGTCTGGGGCCAGTATTCAGCCAGCCCAGTAGCTGTTTCAAGGCATCTGATCTCCGTTTCGAGATCAAGACCGTAGCCGCTCTTTACCTCTACAGTCGTTGTTCCAAAGAGAAGCATGGTTGAAAGATGTTTCAGAAGGGTGTCCTTAAGCTCTGCAGATGAAGCTTTTCTAGTTCTTTTGACACTGTTGAGTATGCCTCCACCGGCAGAGGCGATATCCTCGTAATCCGCTCCCGCTGCTCTCATGGCGAATTCAGCCTGTCTTGTACCGGCGTAAAGTGGATGAGTATGCGAATCAACGAATCCAGGGGTGATCACTTTACCCTCAACGTTCAGTTCAAGGCTGTTTTCAACTTGTTTCACGCTTCTGGACGCATCGCGTGATTTCCCTGTCCATACGATTCTGCCTTGGAAAGAAGCGATTGCAGCGTCTGAAATGATGAAAAGTTCCTTTGCAGCCTCTCCCCTTCTAAGACCAGGCGAACCGGCCATTGTGACCAGTTCGCCAATATTTGTCAGAAGTAAATCAGCCTGAACTTTCATTGCGGTAGGTTAAACCTGTTCTGGGATTATAGATGCAACCTTTCTTCCACCCATTTTGTGGAATCTGATCCTGCCGTCCGCTTTGGCGAAGAGTGTGTCATCGTTCCCTCTTCCCACATTCACTCCAGGATGGATCCTGGTTCCGCGCTGCCGCAGAATAATGCTTCCGGCGGATACCATCTCCCCTGCCGCGCTCTTGACTCCAAGCCTTCTGCCGGCGCTGTCGCGGCCGTTCCTGGAGCTGCTTGATGATTTCTTGTGTGCCATCTTTTGAACCTTTCAGTAACTCGCTATCTGTTTACGATTACCATTGCTGTCCAGCTGGACGCTCCGCTCGAGAATCGTGCGATATACATTCCAGAAGGAACTTCAGAACCATCGGTCTTTCCAAGGTTCCATACATAGCTTTCGGTTTCCGGAGAAACATCCTGAAGCACGATGGAACGGCCTGTAATATCGTAAATTGACAGGGTTCCTCCAACCCCCGGCTCAGGGATGGAGAAATTACAGGATTCACGAGATGGATTGGGGAAGACTGAGAATGTTCCTACGTGTCCTTCTTCAGATCCCTCTATTCCCGTCTGGGAGAGAACAAAACTTACTTCCACCCTTTCCTGTGAGCCTACTGAAACATTTTCAACTGTCTGTGATGCGTAACCCTCTGCGGTTACTTCTACATCGTAAGTTCCCGGAAGAAGGGTTTTATGGTAATCACCTAAAGTTACGTCAGTTCTGCAGAATCTAAGGGGCTCAGAACTTGCTCCATCATCGATCCCTATCGCGATATTGGCATCGATCGGGTCTCCGGAGGGATTCGTGACGGTCCCCCAGATACCGTACGTACTGTTTGTGAAGAATTCCAGTATTGCCATGTAATGAGCGTTATCCACATCGGGCCAGTCCGGTGGTTGTTTGTCCTGGTGGACCTCTATCGTGTGGTCGACAGTTCCGCATTCACCGTAGCTCCAGTCGTT
>JAUWSL010000070.1 GCA_030610085.1 Candidatus Aegiribacteria sp. | reverse complement strand
GGAGGATGTCGACAACCGTCTGGACCTGGCGAATGAATCCGAGAAGGATGACGGCTTCAGCGAAGCCGGTCTCGCAATGAAGTTCTCCACCAATCCGGGTGAAGGCGGCCTCTGGATAGGCTTGATGCCATGGGTGAATTTCAGCATGTACGACGGAGGTGACAGTCCTTACGTCACCAACTACAGCGGTTTTGAAGGCATCTGGCAGTATATGCAGCCAATGTACGAACTCCGCAGACCCATGATAAGCACCGACTTCTCAGGCGGATTGGACCTTCTCGTCTCAGCAGACCTCAATCCAATCGTGATCCATACCAACTTAGGTTACCACTACTTCAAGCAGAGCTTCCAGTTCACCGACTACAGGTACGGCACATCGGACAGCGTCGAGGTCGATATGGATGTTGAGGATCCAGTGTTCCATCTTGCCCTGGGAATTGAATATCCCATGGATGGACTGACCCTCTTTACAGAAGCAGAATGGCGTCACTTCATGAAACGCGACTTTGTAGCTGATGATGAAGAGGATTACGATGATATGTTCATCATTCAGCCCGGACTGAGATTCCCTGTCGGCTCAGGATTCGCCTGTGATGTAGTGGGAGCATTCTCAATCAATAATTTTGATCCGGAATGGAGCGATCTGGGACATCACTCGTATCAGGCGGGTAACGATCCTACGAACGGATACAGAGCACATTACGCACCATTCCCTGAGGGGTACTACCCCAGCTGGGGAGTGGGAGTCAATCTCATGTATTCCAGCGACCTTCTTGAAGATATCGGAACAGCCGTAATGTCCGGTACAGTGACCGATGCTGTTACAGGAGAGTTCATCGAATCTGCAGTAGCATTCCCTGGAACCGCTGTGGATCCTGCCGCTACCGATGCTGGAACTGGTTACTACTCTGTAGAAATACCTGAGGGAAGCATTGCAGTGGCTGTGAATGCATTCGGATACGTAGAGAATACTGAAGCTATCCAGGTCGCAGACGGTAATGATTTCACACGGGATTATGCTCTTCAGCCTACCGTAATAGGCAGCATTACCGATATAGATACCGGTTTACCGCTTGCTGGAACCGTCTCACTGGGTGATTACGCAGATGTCACCGGAACTTCAGGCAGCGATGGCCTTTACAGCCTGAATGTACCTGATGGTGACTGGACTATTACTGCCAGCGCTAACGGATAACTGCCGTCATCTGAGGATGTCTCGCTTGCAGGAGCCCAGATAGTCATAGACTTCCAGCTTGAATCTGTAGTGATCGAAGAAGGTCAGGTTCTCTCTTTCGACAACATTTATTTCGATGTTGCTAGTTCTACGATCAAGTCTGAATCCTATGCTGTCCTGAATGAGATCGTTGAGATTCTCAACGCTAACAGCAATGCCATGATCCAGATAGCTGGACATACCGATTCCGATGGAAACGAAAGCTACAATCAGACTCTCAGTGAACAGAGGGCTGCTTCTGTCTACAATTACCTTATAGACCACGGTATTTCAGCCAGCAGGCTGACAACTATAGGCTGCGGCGAGAACCAGCCCGTAGTCCCGAACACCTCCGCTGGCAACAAGGCGATGAACAGAAGAATAGAATTCACAGTTCTTTCGAACCAGTAACCTAAAAGTGGGGGGCGGTTCTCCGCCCCCCTTTCCATTTTCATAGCTTTATCAGCGGCGCCACAGGACAATTGTCCAGATCGCAACCCATCCGGTCGCTATCAGCAGAACCCCGACAGCACCGAGCAGCGGGAATAGAACAAGTGGCATCAGCAGGGATGCTGCTGCGCTGCCTCCGTGCTCTGCAAGGTCAAGAAGGCCAATTTTTCCAGTGTTGCCGGATCCAAGAATTCCAGCAGCGGATGGAAAGACACCACCACTTGAAACTCCGCAGACAAACGTCCCTAGAAGAAGACACAGGGACAGAAAAAACCCGTTGAAAAGACCGATACTGTAAAGGTGGAGGGTAGCGGCGCAGAAAAGGGCCGCTATTCCTGACAAAGCGATGATCCTGGCGGGATCCTTGAATATTCCCTTATCCATCCAGAAGGCACCCAGAGCCCCGCCAGACATGAATATTCCTGTAACTGCCCCGACAAGCACCCACGAATAACCGGTTGCTGCCTGAATAGACACCAGGGATATCACCTCTACGGACAGTCCGGTAAACCCCGCCGCCGCAACTCCAAGTGAAGTTACCGGTTTGCCGGTAAGCGCTGCGGCAGCAAGCATTATCAGTGTGAAAAGACAGACCGCAGGGATTGTCAGATCGGTTTTACCACCTTCACCCATCCTGAAATCCCACAATTCACGCGTTATTCTGAAACCTTCCGGGTGCAGATCAGTATTGGTTTTTGCATAAGCAGAATCGATCTGATCATGGAAGGCAACCGTTCGGAATTCTGAAAGATCGTACGGAAGCGTACCGGAATTAACGTACACACCCGCAACGCCCAGGGAATCCATTCTTTCGGCAAGTAATGCTCCATCAAAGGATGGTTCAGGACCGTTCCCGACCATGAGAAGAAGACCTGACATGGGAATGATCCTGTTCCATTGGAAACAGCCCTCAGAAGCCAGCGCCACAGAGTGAGCGAGTTCCGCTTCCAGGGGATGCAACCTGTTCATCCCGCCCGGAAGGTGGACGCAGGCCATACCTTCGGAGGAAATTTTTTCGGCAAGGAGTTCCATGAACTCAGCGGTATAGAAGCGGTTTGAGAGAAGAGTCAGGGGCTGGCCTGCAGAAACGATAATGAGATCGTACAAGAACAGATCTCCCGTCAGATACTGACGGCCATCTGCAATCCTGATCTCAACCGGATACTCTATAACTTCAGCCAGCGTTTTTTCGGGAACAACTGTGACACACCGGTCAACCGTGGGCCAGCCGCATATTATTCCCGCCACCTCAGGGGAAGAACCGATGTACAGAACAGTTGAGGGCAGAGAAGCGGCAAGCGGAACTACAACGGTTTCCTCCGCCGATTCAAGGGAAGGCCAGGTTGCGGAAAGCAGCCCACTTCTGAAAACCGCATGCTGGGCTGTTCTGGAAGCTGTAACCACTTCGCCGTACGGAGAGGGATAAACCTGAACATTCTCGTAATCGCTGAAAGCCATAGATCCAAGTCGGTTGCTGAAACTCTCCGGAATGGAAAAAAGCTGAGATACAATCAGAATAACGGTGAGTATCAGACCGGGAACTCTGCTTCCGCATGACAGCAGACCAACAACGGACATGAGGACCGATATCGCCAGCAGCTCACCGGCAAGCAGATATGGAGAAAGAAGAACGAAAACACCTCCACCCACTGCAGCGCCAAGGGCTTCAAGCGCGTATATCCTGCCCGGCCTGTCGAAGGCGAACGGCTGTATGAACACAACACCGGCAGCGAATCCGGCAGGAAGCACGGTTATTGCCAGTGGAAGAATACCTGTCCTCGATGCGGCAACCTGGAGAAATCCTAGAAACGGCAGAATGACCATTCCGGCTATCCAGTAAAGTCTGTGCCTTGAAATTCTGCCGCCCACAGCAGCGCCGAGCCCTGAGCCTACTATCCATGCGGCAAGAACTATTCCCGAAGCAAGTTCTGCCTGATGGCGGCCGAAAAGCGATTCTCTTAAAACGACCGCTTGAACCAGAATTGAGAGGAGCCCCCCCATGAAAAATGAAAACCCGGAAAGGGACCTCTTCTCAGTTCCGGGATGAGTTTCCATCTTCTCCGAAAACCTGTGCCTGGAAACGGTAGAGGGTTACATCTCCCAGATATGCATTCTGACCAAGCCCTGCCTTCAGGCATACACCTTCCAGAAATTGCTCCCTGTTCCATCCCTGCTCAAGGGGAACCTGGGGCAGCAGCACACCGGATCTTCCTCCGGTACCAGTGATCACCAGGCCGTCGTTACCCACCACGACATCACGCCAGTCATCAAGGATCTGCAGCGGAGTAAGCACCGATATTTCGATCTCAAGCTCCTGCAGCTCCGACACCGTAACCGGCATGAAACGAGGATCCTCAAGGGCTGCGGAACCGGCCATATGCATTACCGTTTCCGCAAGGGGACCGACCGGACGTATCGATCCTATACATCCTCTGAGCCTGCCGTTTCTTTTCAATGTAACGAATGCTCCCCTTGGAACAAGAAGCTCATCGGGAAGTTCGTCCGGCAGGATGTAATCCTCGCCTTCAACAGCAAAGCGAACGGAAGCAGCAGCTATCTCCAGAAGAAAATCCCTGCCTTCGAGGGAAATACTCCATTCAGATGGTTCGAACGCAGGAGTTGCGAATGAGATAGAAGCGTATCCCACCACCTGCGAATCGTCACCGGAAAACTCCGCGCTGGTAGTCAGAGCAAGCAGTTCAGGGGTTACATCGGGATAGAGTGCTGAGTAGTACATTACAAGCGCGATCGGAAGCCTTCCGCAGGCAAAGGTATCAAGCCCCCGGGGCAGCATCCGGGTGGAAGTTATTTCGAGAAAGTTGTCAATGTCCCCGAGCAGTATTGCCTCCACGGTAAGTAGATCCACCTCTTCCGCCAGTTCCCGAGGAGGGTAATGGGACAGGTCGCTGCTTGCGATCACAAGAATTCGTCGGTCGTAAGCCTCCGCAAGTATCAGTTCCGCCATGTATTTCAGTGCATCGGGTCCGGCAGTGCCAATCAGGATCGGCACAATACTGAAATCGGACTGAAGTGTCCTCTGAAGGAAGGGAAGCTGAACTTCCAGGCAGTGCTCAGACTCGTGAGCTTCTGGAATGAAACTGGCTGACGGGTGAGATTCCCGGAGTCTTTCAGCGATATCATTCGATACGGACACCTCACCAAGGGGAGTAATGTATCCGTTCCCTTCAAAAACGGAGAACCCGTTGAATGAGACCCTGTGCGAAGGGCCTATAATTACAACGACATCGTAATCAACACCTTCGATGGAGCTGTAGAAGTCGGCTGCGGCAGCGCCGCTGAATACGTATCCTGCATGAGGAACCACTCCGGCTATTATATCGCAAGCAGGATGCGGCACTCTTGAGATACCGATAAGACTGTCTACCATCGTGCACAGCCCCGCAGAATCACCGGGATAGAATCTTCCTGACACCACCGGAGGTCTCAGCATGCCACCGCCCTGAGTGACCCCTTCCTGTGCAGGAGAATTGCCTCCACATGCAATCAGGAGAATGCATGAAAGTGTAAGTATCCTCATCCCGCCAGCTCTCTGTAATAATCCGCTTTTTTCCTGGATGTTTTTGCTATTTCCGACTTTTCTGTTCTGCTCCTGCCGCCGAATCTTCCTGCACCGGTGGCAGCAACTGCCGAAAAAAACAGCATGAAAGCGCTTGATAAAAATCTGCGCCTTGTAATTCTCTTCTCTTTCACTGCTCCTCCATTCCATCCCAGACCCCGGCAATCGGGGCCGAGCAGTTTCCGCAGTTTCCATTCATAATATTATTCTCCGTTATCATATAACCATGTCTGGCAATGAGTGTTTCTCCGCACTCAGGGCACTTTGTTATCATGCCATCGGGTGTAACGGCATTTCCAACGTAGACATAATTAAGACCGATATCTCTTGCTGTTTCCCTCGCTCCCTGGAGGGTATCAAGGGGGGTCGGCGGCAGATCCGTTAGTCTGTACATCGGAAAGAACCTTGAAAAATGGAGCGGTGTATCTTTACCGGTGTTATCGAAAACCCACCTCGCAACAGCATCGATCTCAGCAGGATCATCATTCAGCGTTGGTACGATAAGGTTCGTGATCTCAACCCATGTACCAGATTCCTTCAGATTAATAATCGTATCAAGCACGGGCTGAAGAGTGCCTCCGCAGATATTCCTGTAGTAAGTATCTGACATTGATTTGAGATCTACGTTCGCAGCGTCAATATATTCCGACAATTCGGAAAGAGGTCCGGGGTTAATGTAACCGGCTGTAACGAGGATGTTCCTGATTCCCGCAGCACGGGCAAGCCTGGCGCAGTCTCTGGTGTATTCGAAGTACACAACGGGTTCGGTGTACGTATACGCGATGGCTTCACAACCGTAGGCCACAGCATTTTCTACAACAGCTTCAGGCGGCATGTCGTACGGGGATACATCCTCTGGGGCAGCCTGGGATATTTCCCAGTTCTGACAGAATTCGCACTTTAAATTGCAGCCGGCCGTCGCAATGGAAAATACATCAGATCCAGGTATGAAATGAAATAGAGGCTTCTTCTCCACAGGATCTATATGGACCGCAACAGGTCGACCGTACACAAGGCTTATAAGTTCTCCATCAACATTGAGTCTGACACTGCATCTTCCGCGCTCACCGGGAGCGAGGACACACAGATGCGGGCATAGAACACACTGAACCTGATTACTCATCTTCCACAACCACGTACCAGTCGGCTCTATGGAAGGAGACGAGACCATTCTCTATCAGTTCCATAATTCTGTCCATATTCACAGACTCTATCGGTCTGGCCCATGAACGGACTGTACATTCCATAATCAGCTCGAACAGACCGGTATCCGTGCTGTCCTCCTCTGAAAGTGACTCTTCACTTTCCGAGAAAGCTGAAACTGTCAGGAGCAGAACGATGAGCAGAACAATTTTCATAATCCTCCTTCAGGTTTTCAGTACAGATCGGGAACAATGCCTCGAGCATGGCGATCCTGAGCGCGAATCCTGTGTTTGCCAGGAAAGTATCTCCGGAAAAGTCACTGAAACTGTCGGGCATATGAGTCCCGGGATCATCAATCCAACCTCCTGAGAAGGATTTTTCCAACAGCTTTAATAGTCATGTGGAAAAGAACGGATGGAGTCAACTGCCCTTTCTTTTCCGGTGAATTTCCATTATCTCAACAAGGATGTAAAGGGAATACGCAGGAGACTGATATTTTCGGAGGCAGCTGTGGAGTGGACAGATTCCGATTCCGGCAGAATACCCATTCTGTCCTGGTGCAAGGATGTGGAGAAGACTGCCTTAACACAGACTGTGAACCTTTCCCTGCATACTCAGCTGTTTCACCATGTGGCGATAATGGCCGACTGTCACCCGGGATACGGTATGCCGATCGGAGGTGTAATCGCCTGCGGGAATGCCGTCATACCCTACGCGGTCGGAGTTGACATAGGCTGCGGCATGGTGGCTGTCCGTACCGACACAGCGGTTGAGAGTATAAGTAAAGCTGACCTGAGGAGTATCGTGGATAAAACGGGGAAGTACGTTCCGACGGGAGAGGGACATTCCCATCGGCTCCCGCAGGAATGGGAGCATTTCAACAGACTCCCAGGATGGCTTGATAAAAGGGGCAGAGACCTTGCCGAGAGAAGCCTCGGATCCCTTGGAGGCGGGAATCATTTTATGGAACTGCAGGAAGGTGATGATGGATTCATCTGGCTGATGACCCACTCCGGATCAAGAAATATAGGGTACCGAATCGCCAATCATCATCACAGGATTGCGATAAAATACTGCAGGAATCATGAAGAAGTGCTTCCGACGCAGGATCTTTCCTTCCTCCCTGTCAAGTCCTCCGAAGGGAAAGCTTACACAAAGGACATGAAATTCGCCCTGGACTACGCTCTGGAAAACAGGAAAAGACTGATGGAATCTTTAAAGACTATCTATGCGGGAGTAGTAACAGGAGCCCGGTTCTGTGATCATGTAAACATCCATCATAACTACGCGGCTCTTGAAAACCACTTCGGCAGGGATGTCTGGGTACACCGTAAGGGAGCTACTTCCGCGAAGAAGGACGAAACAGGTATCATCCCCGGCAGCATGGGAACACATTCCTATATTGTGCGGGGACTTGGCAATCCTGATTCATTCTGCAGCTGCTCCCACGGGGCAGGGAGAGTAATGGGAAGGCGGGAGGCTTCCCGGAAACTTACGTTAAACCGCTGTGACGCATCAATGAAAGGTGTGGTCTTCAGCGGCTGGAAGAAGTACAGCGGTTTTGGAAAAAGAAAAAAGGGCGCTCCCAGGCTGGATCTCAGTGAAGCTCCGGATGCCTACAAAGACATAGAGGAAGTTATGGAAGCACAACTGGACCTGGTAGAACCGCTGGTCAGGCTCAAACCCCTGGGAGTTGTCAAGGGATAAATCCGGGGTCTAAATCCGGGGTCGGGCCTAACATCTTAACATTCGTTACGAGCCTATCGATTAGAAATGTTTAGATGTTAGGC
>JAUWSL010000006.1 GCA_030610085.1 Candidatus Aegiribacteria sp. | reverse complement strand
CTGGTTCGGTTGCGGAGCCACTACGCAGGATGTCATCAATGGTGAACCTATAGTAGCCGCATCCGGTATCGCCGGCACCTTCACAGAGGGATGGACCGGGACCGCAGATGTTCTTAATTTTTATGTACAGCCTTCTACCGGTTCGTTCTATGCGGATGACATGAGCGATAACGGACTCGTTGGTGATGCTTCCTATGAGTTCGCCTGCGTTGATGATGCTAACAAAAGGATCTATTCCACGATGCAGTTCGAGACATGTGCCGCATCTGAAGTTGAAGCTATTACGGACATGATCATGATCTGGCTCCAGGAGTCTCTTGATCAGTCCACCTGGGGTGACATCAAGAGCAGCTTCTAGTTCTGCATATCATTGATATGTTAACCGCGGGGGCTCCGGCCCCCGCGGTTCTTTTTAGTGACATCCACCCTGATGACGTTCATATTCATCGAAGGGCCAGAAAAAAACACTATTCAAGATCGAACAGATTCATGCTGGCAACCTGGAGAGAGGAGTGACCGGAAATCGAGTATTTCGAACTTCTGTCTGCTTTATGCATCAGATTGAATTCCCTCGAGGATGTATCTGCAGTACTCGCACTCTCCGTTGATTCAGCGCTTGAATTCAAAGGAATCGATGCTGCCGGGATCTTCATGGTTGACAGCATCTCAGGAAACCGCGTACTTGGATACAATGCAGGTCTGCCCGGATGGTTCACTCATTCCTGTTCATTGGTCGAACCCGGCTGTGAACTGCACGAAATGCTGAAATGTGACGGGAACGTATTCCCTGATTCGGGGGAAGAGAGTCCTTCAATATGTGAAGGCAGTCCCCGGGTGTTCCTGAAGGGGCTTTTTCCTTTCTTTCTGAACAATGCCCCGGAATCGATCATGTTCATCACCTCATCTGAGCCGGAGGCTTTAACCGTAGAGATCCGTGGTGTGCTGGAAACGCTGGTATCCATGATCAAAGCGTCGATCTCTCGAATTGAAGCGGAAAACAGATCCCGCACGAGTGAGAGTGAACATTCTCTTCTGCTGGAGCGGATGCAGGATCCGGTCTTTGCTCTTACGGAAAACCTGGAATTGCAGTACTGCAACGAAGCTTTCAGGCAGCTCATCTGTTTTTTTGAAAAGGGATCAATAGAGTCGAATAATATTCTGGAGCTTGCCGGCACTGAATTTATGAAGATGATGCGAGATAAATTCGATGAAATTCTTGATTCCGACAAAGGATTCTGCAGAATTACATCTGAATATCATGAAAGAGTTTTCAATACCTTCATTTCCAGAACGGCCGACGGTCTGTTCGTCCAGATGAGTGATATTTCCGAATCCGAGCAAGCGCGTATTAAACTGAATTTCAGGGAAAAGTTCGTAAGCCTGCTGATCAATATCTCCACCGATTTCATCGAAATGCGGGGAAGCGCCCTGAACCTGGGTATAAACGATGCTCTGCTGAATATCGGTGTTTCTATTGAGGTCGACAGGGCGTACCTTTTCCAGCTCAGTGATGAGCTGAAGATCATGAATAAAACTCATGAATGGTGCGCAACGAATATTCAACCGCAGATCGACAAGCAGCAGGAACTCAGAATCGACGATTACCCATGGTGGATGAGCAGGCTCAACAGACGCTGGGCAATACATATTCCCAGGGTTGCGGATCTTCCCTCCTTTGCAGAGGCTGAAAGAGAACTCTTTGAATCCCGCGGTATTCAATCACTGCTGGTGGTTCCCATAGTACATGGGAACGATTTGATCGGTTTTCTCGGTTTTGACAGTGTAAATCAGGAGAAGTACTGGAGTGAGGACATAATCGATCTTCTGAGCATTGCCGGTGATGCAATAGGCAATGCACTTGTGCGGAACAGAATGGAAAAGGAACTCATCGAAATGTACAGAAGGGCTGAGCAGGAAGCCCAGATAAATGCGGTTCTTCTCAAGGAGGTTAACCACAGAGTCAAGAACAATCTTTCGGAGATAATTGGTTTTCTTTACGCCCAGATGCGTTTCGCCTCGAATGAGAGTGATCACGATGAATTCGTTCAGAACCTCATCAGCAGGATCCGAGGCCTGGCAACCGTTCATGATATGCTTTCCAGCTCCGGCTGGAACCCTCTTGAATTGACCAGGCTTGCAAAGGGTATCATCGATAACGCGATTGCCAGCGCCTCCAGCAGCAGGAAAATTAAAACATCCATTTCAAAAAGCTCGATCCATGTGAACTCCAACCAGGCTCATGCCCTTGCTCTGATACTGAACGAGCTTGTCAGGAATTCGCTCAAGCATGCGCTGGTTGACCGGGATTCTCTGAAGATCAAGGTCAGGATGCGCAAGCGCCGGGCAGGTCGGATCACACTTGTATACAGTGATAACGGTCCGGGATATCCTGAGGAAGTACTGGAGCTCAACGGGAAAAGCCTGGGTCTTGATCTGATTCAGAATTTAACCATGAAGAACCTGCATGGTGAACTGACTCTGCAGAACGAGGGGGGCGCCTCTGCAAAAATAAGTTTCTGCAAGCCTAGTACGGAGGATAAAACCAATGAAGGCGATTGAAAAGAAGAAGGTTCTTGTAGTCGAGGATGATCATCTTGTTTCTGAGATGATAAAGGGTATGCTGGAGGAACTGGATTACGAGGTTGCAGGAGAAGCCGAGGATGGACATGAGGCAGTGGGAATGGTAAAGAAGCTGCAGCCTGATGTGGTTCTTATGGATATTAAGATGCCCAAAATGTCCGGTATCGAAGCTGCAATTCTTATCCAGAAGCATTTCCCAACTCCTGTTGTGATCCTGAGTGCCTACGAGACAGAGGATCTTGTCAAAGAAGCATCGGAAGCGGGAGTCGGAGCCTACGTCGTAAAACCTCCCAGACCGGGTGAACTCTTCAGGGCGATAGAGATTGCCTGCAGCAGATTCGAAGATATGGTTGCGCTGAGTGACATTCGTATAAAATACGATAAAGCCATGAAAACGATCGAGAGCCTCTCAAAACTTCTGCCTGTGTGTCCTGGATGCGGTGAAGAGAAACAGGATGAAGATTACGCGAAAAAGCTTAACATGTACCTGTCCGGAATACCCGTGGAAGAGATCAGCAGGTATCTGTGTTCGCGCTGCTGCAGCAGGACAGATACCGAGAGCTGACCATTCCGGGACTTTCAGCATGAATTCTCACTTTTGATCCCACCCTGAGCCAGTAGTAGCTCCACCTGGCGGTTATCTCGCCCTGTCTTATGCAGCCGTGGGATTGTCTGGTGCCAAGCGAATTCGTACCTGATCGAAAAGTCTGGTGGAGACCTATCTGACCGTATGGATCTATGCATATCCAGTAGGGCATTCTTACGCCGTAGGAACTTGAAACCGGAGCCCATCGCCTGTAGAGAACCTCGAAAGTACCAGTTGGTGTGTCGTAGTTCGCTGTTCCGGTGGATACCAGCGCCAGATTGGCTTCTCTGCCGTCTTCCAGATAGAGTATTGTCTGACAGTCGATAAGAACGACTGCTTCCCTGGATGAAACGTTTTCATGGCCTTCATCCGGAGCGAATGAAGTACTCCAGGATACGGCAAGTAATCCCAGGAAAATGCGGGAAAGTTCTGTAATGCAAATCAAATACATGACCTCCAGAGCAACGTAAACTGAATACTGATAGTTGCGATGTCAATATTGACTTTCAACGTGTGAAAGGTCAGATTTCATAATTGCGGTCATTTTGTATATATCCAATACCTTGAATGGAGGGGCAGCTTTGACTGAACGGAACATTTATCGAAAGATCATTTTTACCACCGTAGCAATAATATCTATCCTTGCGGCCTGCAGTTCACCGGTTGTAACCGGTATGAAGGTTCACATGCAGAACTACGAATACGACGATATCATACATCTTGCCGACAGCGTCATTGCCCATGGGGATTCTCTCAATGCGGAAATCTGGTTCTGGAGAGCCAGAGCACTTACCGAGCAGTCGCAATGGTATGAAGCTGCCGGATCATTCATGAGGGCTCACGAACTTGATACAGACGGCGCGCTCGGGATCAATGAATTCTGGTTCGTATTCTTCAACAGCAGTGCCGGTACGATGAACAGCGGTGATATCGGCACCGCAGTAGAGCTGCTCAATATGGGTATTCAGGTTGCCCCCGAAAGGCCTGATTTCGAGCTGATGCTGGGTGATGTTGAGCTGAAAATAAACGATGACCTCCCTGCAGCCCTTGAAGATTTTCAGAATGCCTCTGTGAAAGCTGAAGCACTGATGGAAAGTATTCAGGAGACAATTGACGACACGAGTGACCCTTATGCTCTGGATTACTACTCGGAGGAGCTGGCGCAGGTAACAAACCTTCTCATACAATCCCTCTACAACTCTGGAAGCATCCTGACCATGATGGCCCTTGATGCTACCGAGGAGGAGATGCCGGAGTACCTCCAGCAGGCGAAGGAAGTTTATAACAAGGCATTATCGATCGATCCCACAAATGTTGATATGCTTGACGCTCTCGCTGGAGCGTACTTACTTGAAGGCGACTATGAATCCGCCATCGACATCTTCGATCAAGCCTTCATAAATATCGAGATTGGTCTTGCAGAAGGCTGGCTCGAACAGGAAGAGGCCGATGAGATCATGGCTAACATGCTGGTCTCAAAAGGATACGCATATATCGAAATGGAAGATTATCAGCAGTCGATAATCGAGCTGAACACTGCAAGGGAGCTTGTAGGTGATGATTACATCGTTCTATCAACCCTTGCCCACGCTAATTTCGTAATGGAGAATTACGATGAGGCGCTTTCAATTCTTGATTCGGTCATACTTATCGAAGGCCTGACCCCTGATGAACTTGCGAACGCGTACTATACAAGATACGCCTGTTACAACAGGAAGGAAATGGATTCCGTTGCCGCTGAGGCTCTCGAAACCGCTCTTGATTTCCAGCCTGATAACGCCAATTACTGGCG
Source organism: Candidatus Aegiribacteria sp. (assembly GCA_030610085.1). GTDB lineage: Bacteria > Fermentibacterota > Fermentibacteria > Fermentibacterales > JCC-6 > Aegiribacteria. The sequence continues at coordinate 26,772 of JAUWSL010000006.1, read as the reverse complement.
CTATCTTGCCAGCACATACAGCCGCCTTGGCAGGAGGAACGACGCTATCAGAGCCATGGAGAAGGCAGAGGATCTCGATCAGTAGAACGATTAACCGGTAGTGTCTGCAGATACAGGCGGGGAAGGGTTCGTACCCTTCCCCGCTTACATAGCACAGTACGTTGATTACTTGTTGATGATGATATTCATGAGAAGCTGATCTTTCTGCACCATATCTCCTGGTGACACATGAATTCTCCCTATAAGTCCTCTTTTTCCGGAACAGATCTCATTGTGCATCTTCATGGCATCAAGAAGAAGAAGGACTGTGCCCTGTTCGATCAAATCACCCTCGGATACTTTGATATCGATTATGGTTCCCGGTATGAAAGCCTTTATCTCAGAGGGATCCTGTTGACCCTCGTACGGTTTTATACTGTTCTCCGGCACCTCTGTGACGTACTCGGTACCGTCTATTACGAGTTTATCAAGTTTGTTTTTCAAAATATCCCGCCTTTACAGAGGTATGTTTCCGTGGGGATGGCCCGTTCTGGACTGCCTGACCGTAGAAAGAACCTTTATCAGGGTATCTCTGGTTTCGCTGGACCTTATTATGGTATCGATGTATCCCTTTTTCGCTGCAACGTATGGGTTGGCAAATTTTTCTTCATATTCACTGATCTTCTCCTGCCTGCAGGCTTCCGGGTCATCAGCAGCAGCTATTTCCTTTCTGAATATGATGTTGGCAGCTCCTTCCGGTCCCATTACAGCTATTTCCCCGCAGGGCCAGGAAGCGACAAATGTGGCACCAAGGTGCCTGCTGCACATAGCTATGTAAGCTCCGCCGTAAGCTTTTCTCATGATGATCGTCATCTTGGGAACTGAAGCTTCACTGTACGCGTAGAGTATCTTGGCTCCATGCCTGATAACCCCCGCATGTTCCTGATCTGCCCCGGGAAGGTATCCCGGAGTATCCACCATTGTCAGCAGGGGGATATTGAAGCAATCACAGAATCTTATGAATCTTGCAGCCTTATCAGAGGCATTCACATCGAGAACACCGGCGAGGACCCTTGGCTGATTCGCGATAATCCCAACTGGTCGGCCTGCAAGCCTCGCGAACCCCACAACCATGTTCCTGGCATAGTGCTCCTGTACTTCAAGAAAGTCGGATGCGTCTACAATTCCACGGATGATCTCCTTAACGCAGTACGCCTGCCTGCGGTTATCCGGAATAACATCATCGCCAAGAGGATTGGCGGGAAGGATCGGTTTGGAGACAGGCGGGGCTTCCTTTGAATTTGCCGGGAGGAACGAAAGGAGTTTTTTGAGTGTGTTGAAGGCATCCGCTTCGCTTTTCCCGTAGAAATGGGCATTACCGGTGATCGAGGCCTGGGTCATTGCACCTCCGAGCTCTTCCTGGGTTATGTCCTCTCCCAGAACGGTTTTAATAACCTGAGGCCCGGTTATGAACATGTTGGAGATAGTATCGACTACGAATACGAAATCCGTAAGTGCAGGTGAATAGACCGCGCCTCCTGCACACGGACCCAGAATGACGGAGATCTGAGGAACCACACCGCTGAGCTTCGTATTACGGTAGAATATCTCACCGTATCCGCAGAGGGATTCAACTCCTTCCTGAATCCTGGCCCCACCCGAGTCGTTTATTCCTATCAGAGGTATTCCAGCCTCCGCAGCGATATCCATTACCTTCACGATTTTCTTTGAATGAGCTCTTCCAAGGGATCCTCCGGCAACTGTGAAGTCCTGAGCGAATACTGCAACGGGCCTGTTGCGAACCTTTCCGTAACCGGTAATGACTCCGTCGCCTGCAAGCTCTTTCCTGTCCATTCCGAAATCCTTAACGGAATGCTCTACGAAGAGGTCTGTCTCGAGGAAGGTACCCTCATCAAGCAGCAGATCCTCTACACGCTCTCTGGCGGTGTTTTTTCCCTTCTTCTTCTGCTTTTCTATGGCTTTCTCACCACCACCATCGAGCTTGCCCGAGAGCCGCGTAAGAAAGTCGTTTACGGATTTCTTAATTGACATTAACTATCTCCTCACGATTTATATTTATACATGATCAGGTGTATGTTTTGCGCCATGATCAGTTATCTGTGAAATATTCACCCCATAAAAGCACGGACTCAAATGCAGGCGTAAGATAATTCAGTTCTTTCAGCAAGCGGTAGTCTTCCACAGCCTGATCTACCGAACCGATCATCCAGAGGTATCTCGCCCTCTGGAACCTCGCCTCATGAAAGACTTCCGAGATATCAAGGCTTTCCGAGAAGAATTCAACAGCCATTCGCGGGTTTCCGATTGATCCGGCAATAATACCCCTTATTAGAAGTGTATAGGGGTTTCTATCAAGTGATAATGCAGAATCTCCCAACATTACCGCAAGGGAATCCATCCCGGTAAGGGCCGCCAGGCCTCCTGAGACGGAAAATGCCCATGACTCGAGGACTTCCGATCTGCCCAGAACCGCTATTACAGAATCCATGGCTCTGTCCCGCATTCCGCAGACGAACAGTGCTGAGGCCTCCACTATGCTGGAATCGGCCCCCGTCAAATAACCAGTCAGGTATCTGTTCCAGGCGCGCGGAGGTACCATCAAAGGAGGCACTCCCCGCTCTGGAGGAGGTTCACCGGCAAGGAGGGCCAGGCATCCGAGGAGCATCACATCTCTCGATCGTCCGGCCGCTTCGAGAGCCTCACCGAATCTGCCTTCCCTTGCATCGGCCCACGATTGTATAACGCTAAGCCTTGGATCGTCGATACAAGGCTCCTCACCGCGGACAGCAGAAACCAATGCGGCCTCCAGGCTGTCATTTTCGAATATGAAGGGCAGAGCATCAGGATTCGTCAACGAACCATTACTAAGCAGAAGTGCGGTGGCAGTGATGATCGCAGGCTCGTATTCAAGCGGTGGTGACGACGCAAGCATCAGCTGGTTCTCCCAGTATTCCGGCACGAAATAAAATGGCGTGCCGAAAAAAACTTGCGGGGACAAGGGATCTATATCCGGAAAGCTGTGCCAGAGGAACCCGATTGATTCAAGGTAGGTTTTCCTGCCGTATACAATTGTGATATCGTCCCAGTAAATCGGGCACCACAGGGGGCTGGCAGCAAGAGTACGGGCAGATGATTCATCGGGTTTCGGCCAGTCGTATATTGCAAGGTTGATCCCGTTTGAATCGAGTATGCGCATGACCCTGTGCGTATCCTCCTGCCGCGCGAAAGCCAGGGTGAGGTATTCCGAGTACAATCGTTCGGAGAACAGGTGACAGCGCCCGTCCATATAAAGGAAAAGCCTTTCCCCAAGAGCGTATTCCAGGTACCCGGATATTTCGTTCTTGTTGAATACTCTAGTTTCAAACAGTTCATCGTTCTCATCAAGGAATTCGGATAGCTGTCTTGGATATATGGACCAGTCCACGCCAAGTCCGATCTGTCTGGAAGGGCCGAATTCCCTTGGTACTCCTGTTATGAATGGAAAGGCAGCAACGGCAGCAAGCATGGCTGCAGAAAGACTGAATGGAATTCTCTTCAGCAGGGGAGCCGTCCAGGCCACGGCTGCGAGGGCGAGCATATCGATGTTCCTGCTTGAAAGAAGTGTAGCTATGGAAAGAGCTCCGAGGGCTGCAATATGCGCCACTCCGATCTTCCTTCTTCTGATTATCACAAGGGCCCATGTCGCAGCAAGCATCAGCACAAGAAGGATAGCGGTAGTTGATACTCTCTGGCCTGGATGATACATAGGGTGGAAGGGGCTCCACCATTCCCTTATTGTCTGCCTGAACAGAGGATTTGAGAGAAAGTCAGTGATATACGTCAGGGATTTGAAACCGTTAGGGTGCACACCGCAGCTCAGTATCGCGATAAAGAGAACCCCGGCTTTACGGATAACCTCTTTCGGAGAAAGTATGTTCTCCAGAACTGGAATACTTAGAAGGAAGTAACCCATGACGAATCCCGCGTGGGAATTTGTCCACAGTATCTGAAGTGGAATGAAGATCGCAAGGGATTTCAGGAAACCTCCTGTTCCCCTTGCCAGAAGATAGAGGTAGAGGCTGAAGAAGAAGATGGATACGATATGTGGTCGGACTATCCACCTGCCGTGACTCAGGGTGAACCATAGCAGTCCCGAGAATACAACAGCCTGGACGCTGGCTCCCTTTTTCCTTGCCGCAAGGTACACGAGCAGCACTGATAATACCAGTACAATGGTTTTAAATATCACAGGGCCAGCCTCGCCGCCGGTCAGCCAGGAAACCGCGAATGCTACCTCCGCCAGCCATTCCTGCTGTAACCATATATCCCCGCGGCAGGTCCAGGTGAATGGATCTGAAGTACGTATCTCTCCGGTTTCAATGATGTCCTCACCGTTCCGAAGATGCCAGAAAAAATTGCCGTTATGTATCGGTGTGAGGCAGTAGATTGCACAGACCGCAAGAAATCCTGCAAGCATAAGGGAATTTCTTAAAGTTATTCCTGTATCGTATTCAATTCGTTTCAAGTATCTTCCTGATCCTCTCTTCAGCAATCCTGTTCTCAACGTGGTTCAGCGCTTCTTCTTCGCATATGAGCCTTTCGCTTTCATCTGCAGATTGTATTGCCCTTCTTGCCCACAATTCAGCGATCTCATCGGATGCGAAGATATCATGAACATCTCCTTCGTAGCGGAAAATGTCATATATAGACCAGTTGACCGTTACATCACCCGCAGAGAACAGCAGGCCGCTGAGGCTCAGGTCATCCTGATCCCACCCCCGGGTTGCGTAAACCCGTCTTCCTGAGATACTGTGCGGGAGTTCAGCCGGCGGGGGGATCCGGAAAAAGCACATGTAGACATCCATTGGGAGTATATCAGGTCTTCTATCCTCTACTTCCAGCAGGTATGCCGTGTGGAATGTAGTCATGCCCACCGATACAAAGACTGCCTCAGAACCGGCTCCTCTTATGAAATCACGGGCAATCACTGAAGCCGCTGTATCGTTCCTCCTTGAAGCATGGGATATGCCGGACAGCATCGATACTGCCAGAAGGATCCATGCTGCTGCCCTTTCGTACTTCCCGCCGCTGATCATTCTGTTCAGTCCGATTGCTGCCCAGATCGCCAGTGGAAGCAGCAGGATCCAGAGCAGGCTTGCAGTATCAGGGATTGCGTAGGCGGAAAGGAAAAGCAGCCCGGCGGTTGCCGTGAGGAAAAGCCCCCAGGACCATTTCCTCGAGTATAGAACCAGTATTCCCAGCACAGCGAGCGATACAGCTCCGGTACTTCTGTACAGGGCTTCCAATCCATTAAGAACCGGCAGTGTCAGTCTTGAATCGTACAATGTGAGGTAATTCCAGAGAAGAGAAATGTTTGCCGGGTGCGAATAATGGCATACAGCCTGGAAGGTTGATCTTATAGGAATGAACATCCAGAGTGACAGTGGTATTAAAGCGAAGAGTACCCATTTCTGCCTGAATCTTCCGGTCAGGACAGATGGCAGGAAAAGTGCTGATAAAGGATGACCGGCGAAGAGTGAAAGCGAAAAGAAGTACGGGCCGGATCGTGAATTCCGAAGAGCAAGCGAAGTCAATATAAGCAGGATCCCGAACCCGTGAACTTCAACGATGTTAAGCTGCCCCATGATGGGACCAAGAGTGAAGAGGAGGAGCGAACCCGCTATGGCTCCGGCCCTGCCGCATCTGAAACTTCTTAATGCGGCATAAGCAGCAATTACACCTGCACCTGCAAACACAGCGGAGGCAATCCGGAAGCAGCCGTAATCAAGATTCGCACATGGCAGGGAGAACAGTCTCAGGAAGAAAATGAACATCGGATAACCCGGGGGATGGGGCAGCTCAAGATTTCTTCCGCAGAGCGCAAACTCCGAACCGTCAATGAAATCGAAGGCATCAGAACCTGTGAACCAGGCGATGCAGCTTACTGCAGCTGCCGAGATTAGAATGAAATACACGTATCGCCTGTTCAATGTACTATTCAGATTGAGCAGTATCCGCCCCGGCGGATTAGAGATCATCAGGTGATTCTGCGAGGAACTGGCTGAAGAAATCATCCTCTGGATAAAGCTGTGAACCGTAAAAGGCATGTATCCTGGCCCTGCTGCTGTCTCCGGCTTCGACAGCCGCCAGGCACGCTATCCTCAGCAGAGCAGAATCCGGTTCCCTGGATGCGGCGATTGCTCTTTGAGCGTATTCCATCGCTTCTTCAGCCCGGTAAGCACGCAGGTACCATACAGCTGCGGTTCGGAGGATCGATGATGAGGCAGGATCCAGCGTAAGGCAGATGTCAAGAAGATCTTCACGGTCGGGTGTTCGACCAGCAGTAATGGGCGCCATAAGTCGAGAGGACATGATATCGATGGAACCGGGAAATCTTGAGATACCATCCGAGTAGAGGGAATCGTAATTTCCGTTTTCCCTGGCTGTGACCTGTATCGCCCATGCGTAGTGGTTCGCCTGTGCATCAGGATGACTTACAGCCGCTCTGGCCCAGGAAGCTGCCCTTTGAATATCCCCGTTCACGGAACAGGCTGCCGAAAAGGCGTGAAAGAGCTGTGGTGACGGACCGTACAGCGTAAGCGCCCTCTGAAGGAATAATGTATCGGTATCCCTGGATGCCCTGGCTACTATTATTCTGGCGACATCCACCTGTTCCAGGAGTTCGGGGTTCGACTGTAATTCCACTATGAGGTCCTCGAATTCCTTCGACATGCTCTGGGAGAACGCCAGATTAAGCCCGGTCTTATATGCATCAGGAGAATCGTTGCCTTCCATTACGGCTATCTCGTAAGACCACCTGGCTCTGTTCATATCCCCGTCGTTCAGTTCCGCTTTAGCAAGATTAAGCATATCACCACCGTTGGCTGCCGCAACGGTCGCGATCGGGAGAGAAAAATCCAGTCTACCGTTTCTGTTCACCGCATCAACCAGCCATGTGTAGTATTCAAGCTGCGATGTGGTTCGATCAGGTGAAAGAAGCGTTACTGAGATCACCGCAAGAACACCGGCAATGGTTCCAGGGATAGTCTTCCTTACCAGCAGTGCAAGCATACAGAGCACAAGCACTGGAAAGACCCAGATTCCCCACGAGAGACCTGCAGGACTGGACGCGATAAGGAACAGTACAGGTGCGGATATTGCTCTTGAGAGCCAGCTGCTTCCCGGAAGAAGTATGACTGAGACAGCGAGAAGAGTGAAGGCGGCAGTAGACCAGCCAACCGCAAATGCGGCCGAAACTGCGATTATCCACATTATCGTCCGTACTTTTCCTTCGCTCCAACGTTAGAAAAGAATGAAAAGTGCAGCAAGAAAAGCGCCGGTGATTGATACTGCATCGGCAAATGTTATCACTCCTGACACGGATACAAACACACTGAGGGCTCCGGCAAGAGGGACTGCAGCTTCCCAGAAGGAATGTCTTACCGAGGCAGCAAGTTTCTTCCAGGCATCATTTCTTAGAGTTCTGTAGAACAATGCCAGAATGAGTGTAACCGGCAGAAGATCGACAAGGTAAGCAGTATAGTGAAGTGAACCTGTGAGATGCGGAGCGGTTACTGCATGCCACTGGAAGTATTCCTGAACCGTTGAGACGTAGGGAAAATGCTTGATGGTAAGCAGGTAGACAAGACTTGGCCACGTGAAGAAAATCAGAAAAACCGGTGCGAAAACAACCGTCGTGGCGACACCTCTCAGAACTTTTCTATCCGTAACCACAGCCCATGTGAATACTCCGGCGAGAATACATCCTATAGCGGCTTCGATCCTTATCCCCGCGGTAGTCCCTGTCAGCTCCACCGCTGGATTAAAGAAATTCAGAAGGAAAAATAGAGCGTTACCTTCGTTAAGCGGGAAATATCCGATGGATGAAGATGACCCCAGCAGAGAATCCAGAAGTGGCGGAAGCAGTGTCAGTGTCCATGCGAAAACCATAAGACGCAGGAGTTTCCGCAGAGGGTATCCCGAGAAGATGTGCATCAATCCGGTAAGCCCGAGCATCGGGAAGACGTACGCTATGGGAAAGTGGAAGATAAATGCAGGAACGGGGAAAAGCAGTCCGGATGAAATCGATTCCAGAAGATTTCTCGCAATGACAGTAGCGGTGAACAACGCAATCAGCTGAGTATCTGATGCTTTGATCTCAGCAATTCTGTCTACTGTTCGAACGATAAGATCCCTTCTCATTGATGACTCCATATATCCCCGGTATCTTCAAGTATGGAAAGAGCGGGAATGTTATCCGGCAGGCCATCTACCCATTTGAGTCCCGCAAGAAGCCGGATGGTGGAAAAGAGACCGTATTCAGTCAATCCGTATGGGGTACTTCCATTTATCCCTTCTCCTGCAAATGCGCCCCACCCTCTAACTTCGGGATCCTCAGGAAACGAGAACAATATGACCATATATCTGGACAGGATTTCCGGTGCAGTCCAGTATTGAGCTATCTGAAGAACTGAAGATGCATCTGGAATTCTGAAGTCCATCATGATGAAATCAGGTTTGTACATATCGAACAATTGGAGGAGAACATCCTGACGGTTCGTGTTATCCATCCATACAGAGCAGGAGATCTCATCAAGGAGTTCCTCCGGGAGAGCCCGTACGCTGCCGCTGCTGTCTATCCATATCTGGATATGGTCTCTGCTTATCAGATAGTTGAGAGTGCTGTCACTGATAAGAGCAATAAGCATATCGTTCTCCAGAGCTTCAGTAACAAGCCTGTTGCTTTCCGGAAAGACCGGGTCCCTTGCCGGAAGAAGCACGGCAGCCGACACGTCATCCCGACCCGATGAGATATCCCATGGCAGACTGGATGATACTTCGGTTTCCCTGAACTGAATGATGAGAATGGGAGAATAGTCAGGCTCACTGAGATCAGGCGGTTCAGTATTCCTCCCGCATCCTGTGATGATGATCAGAAGTATCAGCGCTGCATATCGGATCAAGATTACCTCCGGGGCTTTTCTTCGCCTGCAGCCGGGAATATAACCAAACCTTCTTTGCAGGTTAATATCAGAAAAAAAGCAGGGACCCTGAAATGGATCCCTGCTTTTAGGGCAGATGGGGCAATGGCTATCTTGTGAGAACCACTTTCTGCCCGGAGACCTGGTCGTTGGCGAACAGCATTATGAAGTACGTTCCTTCGGACAGATCAGATCCTTCGAACTGCAGCGTATGAGAACCTGCCTGCATTTCGGAGTCAAGAAGAGAAGCGGCCATTCTGCCGCTCATATCATAAACACAGATCCTGGCGTTTCCGTCGGAAGGAAGATCGAATGTTACAAAACCGCCGGCCTGGATCGGGTTGGATGAGACGTTCAGGTCAAGAATGTCCCGGTTTTCCGGGGATCCCTCTATGCCTGTCGTAGCTGAAAGATCGAAAGTGTAAAGGTGATCGAGGGAAGAAGAGGACATGAATGCCGGGAAGAAAATGGCTGAGTCCCAGCCATCGGCTCCGATTGAAACGGTTACTTCTCCTGTAGCAGCGTCACCGTTGTACCAGTTGAAGCTGAAATCTCCGGCGTCACTTTGCATTATGACGCCCAGATTCCATTCGAAACCGTCGCGGCCGTCGAATTCCATCAGGATCCACTGATCCTGGTAGCTGCTCAGGTCGACTGTGATCCAATGGATACCGTACGTTTCGGGCGGGTAGACGGCTGTCTGGTCTCCGCTGAAAGGCAGAGTTGTAACTATGTGCCATGGAAGTACCCTTGGACCGGGAACCCATAATGTACATTCCTCATCGTACAAACCGCATCCGGTGAACCAGTTGGCTGCGGTGAACCATCTCCAGAGACCGTACTGCATGAAGAACGATTCAAAATTAGTGCCATGGTTGGAGAACATTTCTTCGTGTGCCGGGAGCATGTTGAGTCCGGCTACTGCGGAACAGATCTCCCAGACTTCGCGAACAGCCTGGTAATTCCATTTGTCCCACATCATCCACGGCCACGTGAAAGCGCCGTACCAGTACATGCTTCCGGATCGGATATCCATCCACGGAGTACGAAGCGCGTTTTCACCGTAGCTGATGTATGCAATGTAGTCGTTGACATCGGGATACACCATCTCCTCCATCCATACAGCGCAGTTCTCCATGAACCAGGTGGGTTCCTCGTAGCTGTAAGAGAACTGGACAGCGTGCTGGAATTCGTGTGCCACGGTGCAGACTCTCTGTCCGATACCGGAGATGTTGCTGCCCATAACGATATGGCTCGCAGTGCAGGCCTGAGTGGAATCGGGGGGGTGGTACTCTCCGGATGGGGAAGTGTATCCAAGGACTCCTCCACCGAGGTAGCAGATGTAAATATCGTACAGATCATCCCCGCCCACACCGTTGTCCGGGGGCGGCGTAATGAAGTTCATTTCATCGCACTGCACCTGCCACGATGAGTCCGCTGCGATGGCAATAGTGTTAGCGTATGTTATATTGACTGCATCTTCACCGGAATCGGTCCAGTGGATCTTGAAGAAACCGGCAGGCGAGTTGAAAGTGTATTCGGGTCCGCTCAGAGGGGGGCGGTCAGCCAGGGGTGAGTCAAATTCACCTGCAAGACGGTAAGCCTCAAGTAAAGCGGGTGTTCCGCAGGGCACTGCATCGGTGCCTTCCAGGTAAGTCGCTGGTAGATTATTTTGATCTGTTATGCTTATAACCAGAAGATCAGCTGCCTGGGCATCTGTGATCTGTCCTTTTTCCAGTGCGGACAGAATCCGGTCCATGGAGGTATCCGCAAGCGCGATACCGGAGAAAATCAGCAGCAGAGAACTAATAACAGCTAGAGAACTTTTCATTGATTCATCCTTTCCGATGATTCCCGGGAAACTGATGCCCCGGTGTTAACAATTCAGTAATGTTCTACATTATAATAACTTGCAAATATCATTCGCAAAGTCAATACCTTAGAAATATCAATATTGGTTCTGCAAAGATACATCCGACGTACAATAACGTCCATACGGGGATTATGGTTCCCATACCTGCTCCGAGGTTGCATAGGGTCGGCTTCCTCATCATAGTCGAGCCTTGGAGGTTTATACAAGTGAAAATTACTTTTTACGGAGCGGCTCAGTCAGTTACCGGCTCCAAGCACCTGCTGGAGTGCTGCGGAAGAAAAATCCTTCTGGATTGCGGCCTGCATCAGGGGCATAGAAAAGAGAGCGAGAAACTGAACAGGGAGTTTCCTTTCAATCCGGGAGAACTTGATTCCATAATCCTTTCCCATGCACATATCGATCATTCGGGAAATCTTCCCGGAGCTGTGAAACATGGTTTTAAAGGTATGATAACATCCACCTTCGCAACCCGGGACCTTGCGGCAATACTGCTTCCCGACAGCGCTCACATTCAGAAATACGATACAATGTATCTCAATAAGAAAAGGGAAAAGAATGGTCTGCAGCCCGTTGAACCCCTTTACGATGCTGAAGACGTAACCGAAACGCTGAAGCATTTCATGTCCATACCTTACGACAGGTCATTCCAGCTGTTTCCGGACGTTTCTCTCCGGTTCATCGAAGCTGGTCATATCCTTGGCTCCGCTCAGGTGGAGCTCACAATAAGAGAGAAGGGAATTCAGAAAGTTCTGGTTTTCTCGGGTGATCTCGGCAGGCCGGGAAGACCTATTCTGAAAGACCCTGATATAGGGTCTGATGCAGATATACTCATTATGGAAAGCACCTACGGCGGCAGGAACCACGGGAAGCGGGAGGAGGCTCTGCAAAAATTCAGTAAGATCATCAACGGAACATTCAAATCCGGCGGTAAGCTTATCATCCCATCCTTCAGCGTTGGACGAACACAGGAAGTTCTTTTCTATATCCATGAACTTGTGGCACGTAATGAGATGCCCTCCATGAAAGTCTACGTTGATTCTCCTTTATCCTTTGACGCAACTGAGGTTTATAAGATCCATCAGGAGTGTTTCGACAGCCAGATGCGTGATTACCTTTACAGCAACAGAAGCCCTTTCCAGTTCGAGGGCCTACATTTCATCCAGGGTGTGGCAGAATCCAAGGCTCTTAATATGGACGGAAGCCCGATGATTATCATTTCTGCATCGGGAATGTGCGAGAACGGGAGAATCCTTCATCATCTGAAGAACAACATAGGAGACGAGAGGAGCTCGGTACTCGTGGTAGGATTCATGGCTCAGCATACACTGGGCAGGAAACTGGTGGAAGGGGAGAAACTGGTTAAGATATTCGGTGAGGAGTATCCTGTAAAAGCCAGTATTGAAATTATCAATGGATTTTCAGCTCATGCGGATTCAGATGCCCTTCTGGCATACGCGAAAGAGATCGGCAGTACCGCGGAGAGTATATTCCTTGTTCATGGTGAGCCCGATCAGGCTGAGATACTTTCGGACAGGATCGCGGAGGGGATCGGTAAAATACCGATCATTCCAGCACCGGGTGAAACATTTGAACTTTGAAGCATCGGGAACATTATTCGCCCTGTCAGGATAAACTGACTGATCGAAAATGAAACATGAAACGCAGGAGACCGTATGACTTTTTTTACCTGTTTTGTGCTTGCTCTTTCGGGGATTTACTCTGTTGATTACCTGCCGCCGCCCGATGGTATCGGTTCGGAAATACTGCCGCTGAATTCAAGGTCCCTGGGAATGGGCGGAGTCTACTCCGGTGTGCCGGACAGTACAGGCTTTTCCATGCTGAATCCTGCTGCCTCCGGCTGGAGGCTCCACGGGGGAATATGTTTCGGCGTAAGATACAGTGAAAGTGATGTAAAAGCATGGGATAATCAGCTTGGCTTTCCGACCATAGCGGCTTTTGTGCCGCTCCCTGGAGGAATCGTCCTGACCGGTGCGATAGATGACAGAAGCAGGGTGGATACTTTACTTCAGGAAGCTGTCAGTGATAATTATACTGGAGAATTCTCCTGGTCAGGCGGTCTTGTTGAAACCTATGCGGGTCTCTCCGTCAGGACCAGCGACTGGCTTGTCTTTTCGATAGGGGGACGAGGTTCCTTCGGAAATATCCTTTCGGACATAACACTGATATACTCGGACAGCGTTCCCCCGACTCCGATCAATTCGGTTTACCGTGACGAAGCCCGTTTCAGAATGGCATGGGGTGGTGTATTCGGGATACAGGTCATCACTGATCACTTCGGACTTGGATTCGCGATATCAACCGACCGAAAAGGAACTCTTGACATAAACAGGGATTTCCAAACGACTGCAGAAGCGGATACGCAAAGCACTCTGTACTCTCTTCCCGGTGAAATATCAGCTGGAATATCCTTCAGACCGATTGACCGGCTTCTTGTTGGCGTGGATATTTACAGCAGAAAAGTCATGAATATTCTCAGCAGCCGAACGGATCCAGGAAGTGTTTATTCAGTTGGAGCCGAAGTGGATGCAGGAAACGGCATTTCAGCCCGTTCGGGATTCAGCTATATGGACGGTTTATGGAGGGACGGGGCTAAAACCTTCACAGCAGGTGCCGGGTACGGTTTCGGCGGCTACAGGGCGGGAATAGACTTTGCCGCCGGATATCAGTACTGGCGTGATATTCAGGACCAGTTCCGGGAGGAAACAGTATTATTCGTTTCATTATGGATCACTGAGAAATGGCTGGGAAGATAACACCTCAAGCAGGAATTGTTGCCATAGTCCCGGCCAGGTTCGCTTCACAAAGGCTGAGGGGGAAACCTCTTGCGGACATAGCAGGTGTTCCCATGATAATCAGAGTTATGCAGGGAATACACGATTCCGTTGACAGAGCCATTGTGGCAACCGATGATAAACGTATTATGGCTGCAGTTGAGAATGCCGGTTTTGAGGTTATTTATACGGGAGAAGCCGCATCAGGTACCCACAGAGTTTTCAAGGCCTGGAGCATGCTGGGTTTTCCCGGAGAAACTGTAATAAACGTGCAGGGTGATGAACCTCTTGTGAATAAAGACTGGATAAGTTCCCTTACTGCATTGCCATCGGAAGCTGATCAGGTTGTAACCCTGGCCAGGGAAATACCCGCAGATGTCGCCGGATCACCGGATTCAGTGAAAGTTGTCATTGATGAACGCCATGAGGCACTCTATTTTTCCAGGTATCCCATTCCATACGGAGCGGATACTCTGCTGGAGCACATCGGTGTTTATTCGTTCAGCCCTGAGTCACTAAAAAAGTGTGCTGCGGCGGGCAGTACTCCCCTTTCAAGAACTGAAAATCTTGAACAGCTTGCATGGCTTGAGCGGGGTGTCCGAATCAGGGTCGTAACCGGTGAATTCCCTGGAATAAGTGTAGATACAGAAAAAGATCTTGACAGGGCGGTGGAATATTTCAGTAGATGACAGAGTACCCCTTTTCATAATTGGCCCCTGCAGCCTTGAATCCAGGGAAATATCCATGAGAGTCGCTGAGTACACTGCCTCCCTTCTTGGATCACTGGATCATCCATCCGAATGGGTTTTCAAGGGATCGTTTCTGAAGGACAATCGAACCAGTCACGACTCCTACTGCGGCCCCGGAATTGATGAGGGACTGCGGATACTTGAGGAAATATCGAGGGAGTTCGGAGTAAGAACCCTTACCGATATTCATGATACGAATCAGGCAATCCCTGTAGCTCAGGTGGTTGATGTCATCCAGATCCCGGCATTTCTATGTCGACAGACTTCGATTCTGCTGGCGGCAGGTGCCACCGGGAAACCCCTGAATATCAAGAAGGGTCAATTCATGAATCCTCAGAACATGAGGGGTGCTGCAGCAAAGGCTGCCGCCGGGGGATGTCCTGAGATCTGGCTTACCGAGAGAGGTACATTTTTCGGTTACGGAGACCTCGTAGTTGATTTTCGATCACTTTCAGTAATGCGCGAGTTTTCGCAGAAAGTCATTCTGGATGTAACCCATTCCCTTCAGCGTCCAGGAGCCGCAGGCGGTATAAGCGGCGGCTGCCGGGAATTCGCCCCTGCACTTGCCCGTGCCGGTGCAGCCTGGGGTGTCGACGGTCTTTTTATCGAGGCACACCCTGATCCCCCGGCGGCGCTGAGCGATGCTGCAACAATGGTGGATCTCGATACACTGGGCTCCATGGTCAGGAAAGCCGTTATCCATTGGGAAGGCCGATGATACAACTTAAAGGAATAAAACTGCTGGCGCTGGACGTTGACGGAGTGCTTACCGATGGTGGATTGTACTACAGCCCCGAAGGAGTCGTACAGAAGTTCAATTCGGCAGATGGAGCAGGAATAATTGAACTCAGGAGGATAGGATTTCCTGTTGCTCTTGTCTCCTTCAGGGATTTTCCCGCAACAAGGAGAAGAGCGGCGGATCTGGGGATAGAAATACTCTGCCTTGGAACTGATGGAAAAGCTGCAGCTCTGGAGAATATCTGCAGAAGCCTGTCAATTGAATGTGAAGCAGCCATATTTATGGGAGATGGGCTGATGGATCTGCCGGCAATAAGATCGGCCGGCATTGGAGCCTGCCCCTCCAGCGCTCACCCACGCGTGAGGACTGAATGTGATATTGTCACGACAAGTGCAGGAGGAGAAGGTGCGGTCAGAGAGGTAGTTGATATGCTCCTGGAGAATCTGGAATATGGCTGATCTATACAAAGAGGCTTTGAGGGTTCTCAGGATAGAGTCGGAATGGCTCGAAGCTACCGGAAGACTCGCTGAAAAAACTTTTGCCGCGGCGGTGGAGATCCTGGCCGGAACCGATGGTAAAATAGTGATCTGCGGCACGGGCAAATCCGGACATGTCGGCAGAAAGATAGCCGCCACCATGACAAGTACGGGCAGTCCGGCATATTTTCTTCATCCATCGGATGGTATCCATGGAGACCTTGGGATATTGCAGAAGAACGATGTCGCACTTGTTCTCTCCAAAAGCGGGGAAACGGAAGAGATCGCTCTGCTTCTTCCCTGTTTCATGAGGCTATCGATACCGATTGTCGCCATAACAAGTTCGGAAGGGTCTCTTCTGTCACGTTCGGCTGATGTGGTCTTGCCTCTTCCTGATATGAAGGAAGCCTGCCCATACGACCTGGCACCCACTGCAAGTACCACCTCAATGATGGCGCTGGGTGATGCCCTTGCAATGGCATTGCTTCAGGTCAGAAACTTCTCATCCGAGGATTTCGCGAAGGTTCATCCCGGGGGAATGCTTGGCAGGAAACTTCTTACAAGGGTAAGCGATCTGATGGTCTGTGATTCCCTGCCGGAGATCAGCGAATCGGCACCCCTTGCGGACGCCATCGCTCTCATGACAGGCCACAGGGGTGTATGTTTCTCAACAGGTGCAGAGGGAATACTGAACGGGATTTTTGTTTATGGAGACCTTGGCAGGCTCATGAAGGATCGCGCTAATGTGCTTGATCTGACTCTTGGGGATGTGCTTATCACTGAACCCGCAACCTGTTACGAAGAGGAACTTGCCGCAGTCGCCGTATCCAGAATGGAAGAACTCGGAATAACCTCCCTGGTGGTTATCGACCATGATAGTGTACCTGTCGGTATTCTCTATCTTCACGATGCCCTCCAGGCAGGTGTGAAATAGACCGATAATGACATCGCGTCTTCCATTCCGCCGATTCAGACATCTGATGCTTCTTCCTCTGGCTAAGTTCTTTGTTTTCCTCGGGAGGATTATACCAGGGAAACTTATCTGGTATATCGCCTGTCTTTTAGGACCGGTCTCTTCTTTGATTCCCGGCAGATCCCGCAGAATATTCAAAATAAACGAGAAACACATCATTCGTCCCAGCGGTCTTAAAGTCCGGTTGAGTCGTGTTTACAGGTACATCATCTCGGGGATGATCGACTTCATCAATCTCAATTACAGATCCGACGATGATTTTCTTGAGGCGATTGAAATACGTGGAGAGGAGCATATGGAGGCCGCGCTTTCTCTCGGAAGAGGAGTCATTGCCATTACAGCCCATTACTCGGCGTGGGAACTTATACCAAGAGCCATTCTGCTTCTAGGGCACAAAGTAGGTATTGTTACAAGGGAACTTTCCCACAGAGACACATCCGACTATTTCAACGGTCTGAGAGCCCGGCACGGAACCGAGCTTATCGACAGAGGAAGCGGTATAACTAGACTTATGAGGGTGTTGCGTGATAATACCGCTGTGGGTATTTTGATAGACCAGGACACCATGGGAGTTGAAAGTGATTTTGTAGATTTCATGGGCCTTCCCGCCAGAACACCTGTTGGTCCGTCGCAGCTTGCACTGAGGTTTGGAATTCCTGTTCTTACACTGCATATATCGAGAGGGAAATACGGTAAATATTCTCTTGTCATCGATAAGCCGCTGGACCTGTCGGAGTACGAAGGTGACAAAGGTTATATTAAGCTTACAGCCGATCTTACCGGAAGGATTGAGGAGTGGGTACGTGAAGATCCCGAACAATGGGTCTGGATTCATGAGCGCTGGGCTCGCCGTCCTGACTGGGCTCCTGGCCTGCGGTAACTCCGATCCCGTTGACATGGACCCGGATCGGGAACCGATACAGATCGTTGAGGATTTTACACTGGTGCAGTCTCTGGAAGGCTATCGCTCCTGGCGCCTTATAAGCGAATCGGCCGTTTATACTGAAGATGACAGTCTGCTTCTTCTCTTCAATATCGATCTGACCTTCTTCGAAGAGGATATTCCTACAACAATACTCAGAGGTGATTCAGGGCTGGTTGAACTTAATTCCGGTCTCATGAGAATCTGGGGAAATGTCAATGCTGTAACTGATGATGGCAGGTATCTGGAAACGCAGGAGATAGACTGGGATGATGAAATGGAAACATTCCACAGTGACTGCCTTGTTGTTCTGACCATTCCGGATTCAGCAGGGGAAACAGTGCTTTCCGGGAGAGGCGTTGATCTTGATACAGGTCTCGGAGCTGTTGATGACGTTGATATCGAGGAGGAATTCACTGCGGTTTACTCCGGGACGCTGGAAATTGAATAACAGTATGCTGGTGGCGTTCTGTTCGGTAATTGCAGCAGGAGCGGGTGTTTTTACAACATCAGCGGACAGGGCGGTGAGCAGAGATGCCGGTACGGAAGATCTGGTTATAGATCTTATCGGCAATGTTGTGGTCACCGATGGAGAAGTTACCGTAACCTCAGACAGCGGAACCGTCTGGCAGGAGTCCGGCAATGCGATATTCTACAGCAATGTCACCGTTGAAACTGATACCCTCACAGGAACTTCCCATTACCTTGAGTATCTCAAGGAGGCGGGAATGATAACCATGACAGGCAGCGTTACACTGACCGATGGAGAAACGGTTCTGGAGGCAGGAGAAGTGGTGTATTTTCGGGAATCAGGTAAGGCTACCGCAAGGGAGAACGTTATCATGACAGGACCCCGGATAGGAAGGGTTGAGGGACAGTATGCACTCTATGACAGGGATAGAGGCAGCCTTTTCATAACTGTTGATCCGTTGCTTCGGAGAGTGGAGGGTGATGACAGCCTGATCGTTATCGCTGACCGGCTGGAGTTTTTCCCGGATGAAAACCTGGCTGAAGCTCAGGGCAATGCTTCGATTTCTATGCCCGAAAAGGATTTCTATTCCACGTCCGAATACCTGAGATACTTCGGCAATGAGGATCGATTTGAACTTTTCGGCTCACCTGTACTCGAGTCGGAGGATAGTGAGCTGTCCGGAGACTGGATGGAGATACTTCTGGAATCCTCCGGTGATCCCCGTTCGGTCAGGGTGGAGGGGGGAGCGGCAGGTTATTTTCTCGATAACGGTGTTGACCCTCCTGCAGAAACATGGTTCTCATCGGAAAGGGCTTTTTTCGAATTCGAGAACGGTGATCCTGATTCCGTGATGCTTGCAGGTTCAGCAACACTCCTGATGAAATCCGGGGGCGAAGCTGCTTCAAGAAATGAAATGAACACGGTCCGAGGCAACAGTCTTCGTATCAGTTTTGATAATGGGGAGGTCGTGGAAGTCATCGTATCGGGTTATGTAACCGGAACGTACAGTTATCTCGGAGGTAATCCATGATCGCGGATAAAAAGAATGAAGTAGATCCGGAGATCCTGAGAACGGACGCACTGGTTAAAAAGTACCGGAAACGGGCTGTTGTTGACGGCGTTTCTCTTTCGGTATCAAGGGGTGAGATCGTCGGGCTGCTCGGACCGAACGGCGCTGGAAAGACCACTACTTTTAATCAGATCGTGGGGTTTATCAGACCGGATTCAGGTGATGTATTCATGGATGACATCAATTTAACTCATCTTCCCATGTACAAAAGGTGCAAGTTGGGAATAGGTTACCTGCCACAGGAATCAAGCGTGTTCAGAAGAATGACAGTTGCCGACAATATTATGAGTATCCTTGAAACAACTGGACTCAGAAAGAAGGAGATGAGGACGAGACAGGCGCAGCTCCTTGCCGATCTGGGAATTGAGAAGGTCGCCGATCAGAAGGCGTACACTCTGTCAGGTGGAGAGAGGAGAAGGGTTGAGATAGCAAGAGCTCTCGTGACAAATCCCGCATTTCTCCTCCTTGATGAGCCATTTGCTGGAATTGACCCCATAGCTGTTGATGATATCCAGAGTATCGTGAAGGAGCTCAAGGCAAAGGAGCTGGGTATCCTCATCACCGACCATAACGTAAGGGAAACCCTCGAGATCACTGACAGAGCGTATATCATGTACGATGGTAAGATTCTGATATCCGGATCGGCACAGGAGCTTGCCGAAAACCCCGAGGCCAGGAAGATCTACCTTGGCGAAAGGTTCAAACTGTAGCATGACGGATTTGAGGCTCAATCAGAACCTCCGAATGACGCAGACCCAGAAACTTGTGCTTACACAGAAGATAAGGCAGGCTCTTGAGATTCTTCAGGTTCCATCTCTGGACCTTGAGAACCTTATCAGACAGGAACTTCAGGATAATCCTCTTCTTGAGCAGCAGGGGCTTGATTCCAGGGGAGAGGATGATAAAAGCGAGAGTGACGAAACCCGGGAAAGTGAAAATTCCTGGGATGAGGAACCGTCAAGAAGTGACGCCGGAGAGGATGATACCCTGGATATCCTGAAAAAACTGGATGAGCATTCAGGGGACAGCTACACGGGATCGTATCGCGGTAACGAAGATCCATGGATTGCTGAACCTCCCAGCGAACCAACGCTTTATGAGTATCTTCTCAGTCAGGTCTGGTCGCTGATGCTTCACACTGATCTGGAGCAGGCTGTGGTTTATGTTGTCTATTCCCTTAACAGGCACGGGCTGCTTTCACTACCGGTCCATGATCTTCTGTCTGCCTGGGATGGTGATCCCGATCTCCTTCTTGAGGCTCTTGGGATTGTCCGGACTCTTGAACCAACAGGTATTGGCGCGCTCAGTGCCAGTGGCGCACTCGAAATGCAGCTGGATAAACTTGGATATGACCATGACAGTCTTGAGTACAGGATAGTAAGTGACCATTTTGGTGAACTGGCAGAAAAAAAGATCAAGATCATAGCAGCGGCCGAAAGAGTATCTCCCCACAAGGTTCAGGAAGCGATCGATATGATATCCACGCTTAAACCCTGGCCGGGCAATGAATTCTCATCCCTGACGAACGCCGCTGTTATACCTGACATTATTATTTTCAAGATAGAAGATCATTTCGAGGCGATTCTTAATGACAATAGATTCCCGCACCTGATGATATCAGCAAGGAACAGGCGTATCCTTGAGTCCCCCGAAACATCGCCGAAGGAGAGGGAATACGTTAAGAAGAAGTTTCAGAATGCTTCCTGGTTCATTAAGGCTATAAGGCAGCGTCAGGAAACAGTAACAAGAATAGGTGAATACCTGGCTGATTATCAGAGTGACTTTTTCGAGCACGGGATAGATGGTCTGCGGCCCCTTACTCTGCAAATGGTTGCCGATTCTCTCGGATATAACCAGTCGACCATCAGCAGGGCTATCAATGGGAAGTACGTTCAATCACCGGGTGGAATACATGAGGTGAGATTCTTCTTCAGCAGAGCTCTACCAGGAGATGATGGGGATATATCCAGCAGAACAGCCAAGGATGAACTGAGGAAACTCATAGAATCGGAAGAGAAGACAAGACCACTCTCCGATGCGAAACTTGTTCTGGCCCTTGAGGCGGCAGGTATTAAAGTGAAAAGGCGTACGGTGGCGAATTACCGGGCGGAATGAATTTGCCTTCGGCAAGTAAACGGAAGAGATACTGAAAAAGGCGGTAAAGATGGACGAACCTGGAATTGAACTCGTAAGACTTGATTTTCCCGAAGGCTGCAACATTATCCTCGGGCAGTCCCATTTCATTAAAACCGTTGAAGATCTGTTCGAAGCCGTATCATGTACCGTTCCCGGAGCCCGTTTCGGACTTGCATTCTCCGAGGCTTCCGGTCCAAGACTTGTCAGAAGTGACGGAACCGACCTTGAGTTGAGATCGATCGCCGAGAAGAACCTTCTGAAGCTCAAATGCGGTCACGTGTTCATGATCGTACTCAGCGGGGTTTTCCCGATACAGGTTCTTAATCAGGTGAAACTTGTTCCCGAGGTTTGCAGGATCTTCTGCGCTACAGCAAATCCGGTGCAGGTTATCGTCGGGCGTTCGGATCAGGGAGGCGGTGTCATGGGTGTGATCGACGGAGAACCCCCCTTCGCCGTTGAAATAGAAGAGGATATCGAGAATCGCACAGAGCTTCTCAAAAGGATAGGCTACAAAAGAT
The DNA here is from genome assembly GCA_030610085.1 of Candidatus Aegiribacteria sp. Taxonomy (GTDB): domain Bacteria; phylum Fermentibacterota; class Fermentibacteria; order Fermentibacterales; family JCC-6; genus Aegiribacteria. Next base: position 5,093 of record JAUWSL010000006.1, on the reverse strand, counting down.
AAGAAACCTGGGCAGAGAAATGTTTCTTCAGTCTCCGCTTCTGATCCATTGGAATGTTATTTTCATGGCTTCTTCAACTGGTATCGCCGGTTCCCATCCTGTGAGACTGTGAGTCAATCCTTCCTCTACAGGCCATTCTCTTGCCAGCAGCTCTCTGCATTTATCCCTGCAGAAGAAAGGCGTTCTTCCGGTCAGGGATGCCAGAGCTTCCGACATGAATCCGGCAGTATGCACCAGAACCGCAGGTATTCTGAGATGCAGTATCCTTCGTTCGGCTGCCTTTTCAAGTATTTCATGAAAATCCTTCCATGAGAAAAGTCTGCCATAGGATGGTTCGAGCGTTCTGCCGGCAGTCTCCGGATAATCTGGAAGTTCTGTAACGAGCCTGGCCAGGTCCCTCACATACACGAGATTGAATCCTCCGCTGTTTATCCAGGGGGATAGGAAAATTCCTCTGAGAGCCAGTTTCATAACCGGTGCAGAGGCAGGATCCCGGGAGCCGAATATGGCTGGAGGTCGTAGGATGACCCAGTTTCCTGTATCCCTGACTGCGAATTCGCCGAGAAGCTTGCTTCTGCCGTAATCGGTTACAGGTCCGCATCCTGCAGGTCCCGATGCAGCCTGACTTGAGATAAAGATGAACAGAGCATCCGGAGCGTACATCCCTCTTGCTCTCAGAAGGTTCTTTGTTACAAGAGCGTTAGCTCTGTCAAACTCCTCCTGGCTTGCAGCCCCGGTTGCACCTGCCGCATGGATTATTACATCGGCATTGGTGAAGTCCTCAGCCATGGAATCAGGGTCCATGAAGTCAACTCTGGATATCCGGCATTCATCGGGCAGATTCGCAAGTGAAGAAGATTCCCGTAACAGGGCAAGGAGAGTTTTCCCCCTGTTCAGCAGTATTTCTGCGATGTGGCTTCCAAGGAATCCGGAAGCGCCGGTAAGGATTATTTTATTCATATTTACCGGAATCCGTTGACTTTTAAGGTTATCCTGATTAACTTCCTGCGCAATGCTACATGTTGATTCATTTAATGACAAGGTGCAAGATGAACAAAACGTCAAATGATGTATTTCAGAAGTGCTACGAGTACGAAAGACTTGAACAGGTTAAAAAATCGGGTCTCTACCCCTATTTCATTCCACTTGGCGGACATGTCGGGGCTGAGATGGAGATAAACGGGCACAGCATCATCATGCTGGGTTCCAACAACTACCTTGGGCTTACGGATCATCCCAAGATCATGGAGAAGTCGAAGGAAGCCATAGACAAATACGGTACGGGTTGTACCGGCAGCAGGTTCCTCAATGGACCCCTCGATCTTCATATCGAGCTTGAGGACAGACTTGCAAAATTCCTCGACAAGGAAATGGCCATAACTTTCAGTACGGGGTTTCAGTCCAACCTTGGCGTTATATCGACCATCGCCGGTCGAAACGACATCATCTATCTTGATAGAATGAACCATGCCTCGATAATAGACGGATCCAGAATGAGTTACGCCAGAAATCTCAAGTACAGGCACAACGATCACGAACACCTTCGGTACCTGCTGGAAAACAACAGGGATAGCCCGGGTGTGATCGTCACCGACGGTGTTTTCAGCATGGAGGGAGACCTGGCCGATATTCCCGGGCTGGTTGAGATAAGCAGGGAATTCGGAGTCAGGCTGATCATTGATGATGCCCATGGTGTGGGAGCTATGGGTCCAAGAGGCAGGGGAACAGCCGAGCATTTCGGATGTCATGATGAAGTTGATATACTGGTAGGCACTTTCAGTAAATCATTCGCATGTATCGGGGGCTTTGCGGCGGGGCCGGCCAGGGTAATGGATTATATTAAACATACTGCCAGGACCATGATATTCTCAGCAAGCCTCCCGCCCGCTGCTGTAGCAACCGTGATAGCCGCTCTGGATATTCTGGAAAATGAACCGGAACTTGTGGAGAATTCACACAACGCTGCCGAGAGAGCCAGGCAGGGGCTGGCATCCATGGGATACAATGTAGGTAATTCTGAAGCTCCGATAGTTCCGATCATTGTGGGAGACGAAGTTCAGACACTTCTGTTCTGGAAGAAACTTTTCGAGGGGGGGGTCTTTACTAATCCCGTTGTGAGCCCCGCTGTTGCAAACGGGGGTGAATTGCTGAGAACCAGCTACATGGCTACCCATACAGATGACATGATAGACCGGGCGCTGGACATTTTCAAGAAGTGCGGCAGGGAACTCGGTATTATTTAATTTCTGGAGGTTCAATGCACTTTTCAATCGAGAAGGTAGAGGGCAGGGGTCAACTGCGTGAATTCATTGATCTCCCATTCAGGCTGTACAGGAATGACGCCAACTGGGTACCTCCCGTGAAGTTCTTCCAGAAAGAACTGTTCAACATGGAGAAACACCCTTTCCATGAGCACAGTGATGTAACGGTTTTTCTTGCAAGGAACGCGGAAGGCAGGGTGGCAGGCCGCATCGTATCCATTGTGAATCATACCCACAACGAATACCATGACTGCAAAACTGGATTCTTCGGATTTCTTGAGGGAGAGAAGGACGAGGAGCTTTTCGGGCTTCTTCTACGCACTGCTGAAGAGGAACTGAAGGAAGCCGGCATGGATAATGTAATGGGACCGATGAATTTTTCCACCAATGAGGAGTGCGGAATGCTGGTCAAAGGGTTCGACTCCAGCCCTCTTATTATGATGACCTACAATCCGCCCTGGTACCTGGATATGCTTGATGGAACAGGTTATAAGAAGGCGAAGGATCTTTACGCCTACTACCTGGATTCCGATATTATGGATTATTCCCGTATGTCCAGGGTAGCAGACCTTGTGAGGAGGAGAAACGACGCGGTCATCAGGGATATCTCAGTGAAACACATTCACCGGGAAGTTCCCATAATCATGGACATATACAATGAATGCTGGGAGAAGAACTGGGGATTCGTTCCCATGTCAAAGCGGGAAATCGATGTTATGGCGGATGAGATCAAGATGATCATGCTCCCTCAGCTGGCACCTATAGTTGAGATCAATGGAGAGCCAGTGGCATTTGCCATTGCCATTCCTGATGCTAATAAGGCTTTCAAGAAGGCTGGAGGAAGTCTGTTAAAGGCTGTACTGGCCCTGAAAGTACCCCTGTTCCGAGTACATATCAACCAGGTGAGGGTGCTTCTGCTGGGGGTCAGAAAGGCATTCCGGGGACGTGGTCTAGAAGCTCTTATGATAGACAAAATGATCAGTTCCAGTATCAAGAAGGGAATGGGAAGAGGAGAACTTTCGTGGATACTGGAAGATAACGAGCCCATGAGGAGGATACTCGAAAAAGACCTACGTGCCGATCAATACCGAACCTACAGGATATATCAGAAGGACATCTGATTTAGAAGGACTGCAATGACCGCGGAAGAACTCAGACATCTATTTTTCGACTTCTTTATCGAAAGAAACCATACACTTATCCAGGGTGCTTCACTTATCCCTCAGGAGGATTCCACCATCCTCTATACTCCTGCTGGAATGCAGCCTCTGGTTCCTTATCTGCTGGGCGAGAAACATCCCGCGGGGAAAAGACTTGTGGATGTGCAGAAATGCATCCGCACCGGTGATATTGAAGAGGTTGGAGATTCTTCACACCTGACCTTTTTCGAGATGCTTGGAAACTGGTCACTTGGCGATTACTTCAAGAGGGAAGCCATCACCTGGAGTTACGAATTCCTCACCTCCGGAAAATGGCTGGGTTTCAAAACCAGTCAGATACATGTAACCGTTTTTGCAGGGGACGAACAGATTCCCCCGGACGAGGAGGCTGCGTCGATCTGGGAAGAAGTGGGTATTCCTCCGGATCGGATCTATTTTCTTGGCAGAGATGAGAACTGGTGGGGACCCACAGGAAATACGGGTCCCTGCGGTCCCGATACGGAGATATTCATCGATATCGGAAAGCCGCCCTGCAGCCCTGCGTGCAGACCCGGTTGCGGATGCGGGAAGTACTTCGAAATATGGAACGATGTCTTCATGGAGTACCGAAGAACCGCAGATGGTCATTACGTCCAACTTGAGCAGAAGAACGTCGATACAGGCATGGGAGTAGCCAGGACCGTTGCGATGATGAACGGTTGCAGTTCCATTTACGATATTCCCCAGTTCCAGCCTCTTTTCGGATTTCTGAAAAAACTGTCGGGACTGGGAGCTGCGCCCGATGGTCAGGCACTGAGATCATTGAGGATAATATCCGATCATATTAGAACGGCCACCCACATCCTGGGAGATGATCAGGGCATTCCACCCTCGAACCTTGACAGAGGATACGTGCTGAGAAGACTTATACGCCTTGCAGTACGACACGGCAGAAAACTTGGTATAGATGCCCCATTCACCCGAAGACTTGCGGAGATCGTCATTGATGTGGAATCCCCTGTTCATGAGGAACTGGCACGGAACCGGAAATTCATTCTGGATGAGCTTTCCGGTGAGGAAGAAAGGTTCGGAAAAACACTTCAGTCAGGCCTGCGTGAATTTGAGAAGCTTCTTCCTAACCTTGCGCGGAATCCAGCGAAGATCATACCAGGAAGGATCGCTTTCAGGCTATACGATACGTACGGTTTCCCGGTTGAATTCACAGCCGAGCTTGCCTCTGAGAATGGTATGACAGTTGACATGGAAGGATACGGAAAAGCCTTTGACAAGCATAGAGAGCTATCCAGACAGAGCGGAGATCAGAAGTTCAAGGGCGGTCTTGCCGACAACAGTGAAATGGTGACCATGCTTCATACCGCAACTCACCTTCTCCATCAGGCACTGAAGGATGTACTGGGTGATAATGTGGAGCAGAAGGGAAGCAATATCACTGAGAAGAGGCTCCGATTTGATTTCAGCAACCCCGGCAAGATGACGGATGAGGAGATAGCTCTCGTGGAAAAGAGAGTTAACGAGATAATCGAAGCCGATCTGCAGGTCAAATGTGAGGAGACTACACTTGAGAATGCCCTTTCCGAAGGTGCCATAGGCCTGTTTCGGAATAAATACGGCGATAAGGTGAAAATTTACCGAATAGGGAATTTCTCCATTGAGATCTGCGGAGGACCGCACG
>JAUWSL010000030.1 GCA_030610085.1 Candidatus Aegiribacteria sp. | reverse complement strand
TTCGCGGATAACTGTAACCTTTATCTGACCTGGGTACTCCATATCACTTTCGATCTTCCTTGCTATTATTCTGGCAAGTTCAGCAGCCGAATCATCATCAACAGTTTCAGGTCTGACTGCTATCCTCAGCTCCCTGCCCGCCTGTATGGCGTAGGATTTCTTAACTCCATCGAATGAATCGGCAATGGATTCCAGCTTGTGCAGTCTTCTGACATACAACTCCAGTGTCTCTCTTCTGGCTCCAGGACGGGCGGAGCTTACCGAATCGGCTGCCTGAATGATGATACCGTAAAGGGAAGTACACTCTATCTCTTCATGGTGAGCTCCTACGGCATTGCATACCAGAGGTGATTCCTCATACCGCTGTGCAAGCTCCATCCCGACCAGCGCATGAGAACCTTCTATATCCTGATCGGTAGCTTTGCCGATATCGTGCAGAAGTCCGATCCTTCTTGCAAGCGCAGCATCGAGTTTCAATTCGGATGCAAGTAACCCGCAGATGTGGGCTGTTTCAAGCGAGTGCTGGTACATGTTCTGACCGTAGCTTGTTCTGTAACGCAGTCTGCCGAGATGCCTGACAAGCTGCTGGTGCAGGCCTGAAACGTTGGCGTCCAGGGCCAGCTGATTACCCAGTTTTCTTATTTTCTTTTCCATTTCCGCTGTAACCTTAGCTACGGTGGATTCTATCCTGCCGGGGTGTATTCTCCCGTCATCCAGCAGCTTTTCCAGAGTCTGCCTTGCTATCTCCCTGCGAACAGGATCGAAGCATGAGATAACCACAGCTTCCGGAGTATCATCGATTATGACATCGACGTTGGCTGCAGCCTCAAAAGCTCTGATATTTCTGCCCTCTCTTCCGATGATCCTTCCCTTCATATCATCACTGGGAAGGTTCACAACGGATACGCAGTTTTCAACCACATGATCCGCCGCACACCTTTGAATGGCAGTCGACAGTACCTTTAAAGCTTCCTCTTCAGCTTTGTTCTCAGCGTCTTCAAGGATCTTCCGCGTGAGTCTTCCAGCCTCATGATGCAGCTCCTCCTCAAGGTTTGAGAGCATGAGCTTTCTTGCATCCTCCCTGGAAAGGCTCGCTATCTGTTCCAGCAGTCTGTTCTGCTCCTCCATGAGTTTAGTAACCCTGTTATGCTTCGCCTGGAGCGAATTTTCCATTTCTGTCAGGCCGGTCTCGCGCTTATCGAGGGTCCCTTTTTTATCCTGGAGTTTTTCTTTCAGAATCTCGAGACGCTCAGATTCGGTTGAAACCTGGCTCTCCTTCCGGTCCAGGTTCACTCTCCGCTCCTGAAGCTTCTCGAGGCTGTCAACCCTTTCTCTCGAAATAGCGTCCCTTCCCTCAAGAAGAGCTTCACGCTTTAAGGTTTCAACTTCTCTATTTGCGTCGGTTATTATTCTGTCAGCCTCAGTCTCAGCGCCTCTCACTTCCCTGGCTACGAGTATCTTGTGAAGAATAAACCCCAGAACGAATGTAACAACTGCCAGTACAGCAGGTATTAGAATATCCATTTAGAACTCCTTGATCAGGCGCAGATATGCATCTATGTAAAACGGAATAAGGATGTGGTCAGTACGACCGGACCGGAAAACACCTCTGCGCAAAATGCCGGCACATCCTTCCCGTGTCCTTTTTTTTCGAGCTACCGCGATACTCTGTTATCGCGGAATATCGGATGTGCTGTTCTGCTGGATTGCAGTGGTTTCTATCGAAGCTGATGAATCGGGATCAGCAGAAGCCGAGAGTGCGGGAGCCTGGGAGGCTTCTGAGAGTACCTGCTCTATCCGGTCGGCGAGGTGTGTCAGTTCGCTGCTCTGGCTTTCTTCCAGTTCCTCGTACTTACCCCTCTTCTGATAGAGTTCATCAGCTATATTCAGTGCGGCAAAAATAGCCACCTTGGTTGTTGAGGCCATGGTGGCGTTATCTGTCATCTGCCGCATTTTCATGTCTACATAATGGGCAATTTCCGCTATATAAGCAGGCGAACCTGCTCCCCGGATAGTATACTCCCGCCCGAAAATATTCACGCGGGTTACTTCAGTCCGGTCACTCATTTATTCCTCTTGTTTAATTGCCTTCTATTATAATACTATCCAGTTTATCCAGCACTACCGATAATCTTCGCTTGATCTCCTGCCTTTCACGCAGAAGTCTTGCGCTGTGTATCCTCAGTATATTGTAACCATTCGTATCCACAGAGTCCACACTGTTCTCCAATCTGGACTCGAGCTCGTTTACCCGTGTCATCAATTCATCGCGTTGCGTATGTATTGATCTGAACCTGACTATCAGTCTATTTATGGTTTCAGTCAACCTTTCAAGATCCTCCGATTGGGACACGGATCATCCCCTCTCTCTCAGAGAGCGGCTTTGGCTGCTTCCACAACCTTAGCAAATGCATCCGGGTTTTTCACGGCAAGATCCGCCAGAGTCTTTCTGTCAAGCTCTATGCCAGCGATTTTGATCCCGGCTATGAAGTTACTGTATTTCATTCCATGCTCACGTACAGCTGCATTTATCCGCGTTATCCACAGTGAGCGAAAATCTCTTTTTCTGTTCCTGCGATCGCGGTACTGGTACTCAAGGGCCGTCTTTCTGGCTTCGGTAGCAACAGTGTACAGTTTCCTTCTACCGCCAAAATATCCTTTAGCCTGCTTGAGTCTCTTCTTATGCTTCTGTTTACGGACAACGGCGTTCTTCACTTTACTCATTTTTCAACTCCGAATGCTAGGGCAGCAGCTTCTTAAGTCTTTTTGTGTCAGGCTTCGATGCTATGCCGCTTTTACGCAGTTTTCTTACTCGTTTTGAGTTCTTCTTTGTTTTTATATGGTCAGCGAAGGGTTTATTCATCTTGAATTTACCCTTTGCCGTTTTACGGAACCGCCTTGCGGCTCCCTTGTGTGTTTTCATTTTTGGCATCGGTTCCTCCTGCTAATTTCTCTCTCTTAAAGGCGAGATGATCATGGTCATCTGGCGCCCTTCCATACATGGTTTTCTTTCAATCTGACCGTATTCCTTCAGATCCTCGGCCAGTTTTTCAAGAAGATCAAAACCCTGGTCCTTATAGGAAAGCTGACGGCCTCGAAACACCACAGTTGCTTTTACTTTATGTCTCAATTCAAGGAATTCCCGGGCATGCTCCATCTTGAAATGGTAATCATGTTCTTCTGTATTGGGTCTGAATTTAACTTCCTTAAGACCCCCTGTATTCTGGCTTTTCCTTGCTTTTCTCTCTTTTCTTTTCTGACGATAACGGAACTTCCCATAATCCACTATGCTGACAACGGGCGGGTTTGCTCCGGGTGAGATCTCGACGAGGTCAAGTCCTGCTTCCGCAGCCTTGTCCAGCGCTTCCTGGATGCTAAATATCCCTACATGTTCTCCCTCTTCATCAAGTAATCTCACACGGGGGCTTCTAATATCCCCATTAACCCTGTTCTGTTCCCTTTTGCTGATGAACTGACCTCCTGTTTAGGGTAATTCAGGCCTTCTACATCCGGCCATGACTATTTCAATCGCTTCATCCAGTTTCATTGAGCCTTTGTCACCGGAGCCATGAATTCGCAGAGAAACCATGCCCGATCCAGCCTCACGCTCACCGATTATGAGCATGAATGGGACCTTGCCGGTTTCCGCTTCTCTGATCCTGTAACCAACAGTCTCACTTCTGTCATCTATCCTGCAACGGATATCAGAATCAGTAAGAATGCTTTCAAGCTCCTCTGCCTTTCCAAGCTGAGACCCCGTAATAGGTAAGATAACAACCTGATGGGGGGCAAGCCAACCCGGAAGGTTGCCTGAGTAGTGCTCAATAAGGTTGCCTATGAACCGTTCTAAAGAACCGTAAAGGGCTCTGTGAACCATGAACACCCTGTGTTCCTTCCCATCATTACCAATATATGTGAGGTTGAAACGCTGTGGAATGTTAAAGTCGAACTGTATCGTAGGTCCCTGCCAGAATCTGCCGAGGGCATCCTTCATCTTGATGTCGATCTTGGGGCCGTAGAAAACCGCTTCACCAGGAACGGATCTGTATTCCTCACCCATCTCATCGAGTGCCTTCGCCAGCGCGAGTTCCACCTTACTCCACTCCTCGGGCTCACCGGCGTACTTATCCGTGTGTTCCCTGTCCATCAGAGAGAGTTCGATGCTGTACCCGAAGTTGTGGATTTTAAGGAAATAAAGGGCGAATCTTACGACCTGCTGTATCTCCTCGACTATCTGGTCTTCAGTGCAGAAAATATGACCGTCATCGACCGTGAATCCTCTTACCCGCATCAGTCCGTGTAGTACACCGCTCTTTTCGTACCTGTAGACCATACCAAGCTCGGCAAGACGCATCGGAAGCTCTCTGTAGGATCTCTTCCTGTGGTTATAGATGATGATATGCCCGGGGCAGTTCATCGGCTTGAGGGCGTACTCGCCTTTATCTATTTTTAGAAAGTACATGTTGTCCCGGTAATAATCGTAATGCCCTGATGTCTTCCAGAGATCAACCGGCGCTATATGCGGAGTGCTCACAAGCTGATATCCGGCTTTTACATGCGCTTTCTTCCAGTGGTTCTCAAGCTCCTCGCGGACTATTGTTCCAGCGGGCAGCCAGTATACCAGTCCGGGGCCACCTTCGTTTCCTATGGTGAAAAGCCCCAGTTCGGACCCGAGTTTTCTATGATCCCTCTTCTTCGCCTCTTCAAGCATTGAGAGATGTTCCTTCAGATTCTTCGACGAATCGAATACGGTTGCGTATATCCGAGTGAGCATCATGTTCTTTTCGTCACCACGCCAGTACGCACCGGCAGTGCTGAGAAGGTCGAAGTGCTTCATGTACCCTGTAGAAGGGACATGCGGGCCTCTGCAGAGATCCACGAAATCTCCATGACTATACACCGAGATGCTCTCTCCTGTGTCCCGCAGTTCATCAAGAAGTTCTATCTTGTATTTCTCGCCCTTACCGTCGAACAGAGCAACCGCTTCTTCGAAGCTCATCTCCTTGCGGATGAAAGGAATATCCTCCTTAACCTGCCTTTTCATTTCAGCGGTGATTTCCTCGAAAGCTGAAATGCCGGTAAAATCCGGTATGTCGAAATCGTAGTAGAAGCCATCATCGATCGAGGGGCCTATACCCAGTTTGGTTCCAGGGTAAAGTTTCTGTACAGCGCTGGCCATCACGTGAGAACAGCTGTACCGGAGGGCTTTCTTCCCCTCTTCATCCCTGAATGTCAGTATTTCGATACTTCCGTCGTCGTACAGGGGTTCTTTCAGGTCAAGAAGTTCACCATTGAACCGCACGATGAGTGCGTTCCTGGCCAGTCCCGGGGAGATATCACCGGCAATCTCAAGACCGGTAGTGCCTGCCTCATACTCTTTTGCACTGCTATCGGGAAATATAATACGCATAATCCAGACGACCTCCTTCCGGTCATGAATAAACATTAAAAATGGTGGGCGATACTGGACTTGAACCAGTGACCTCTTGCATGTCAAGCAAGCACTCTAGCCACCTGAGCTAATCGCCCACCGCACCATCCATTGCGTGGCTCGAAGGATAAAGATAAACGACGTAATCGTCAAGGTTCATCCATCATAAACAGGGACGGAGGGTATTTATTTATAATTGCGAAATAAAATGACTGAAACGGAGATCATAAGTACCTATTATTCACGTTTTGTGAATAAATAGCCTCCGTCCCTATTTAATCTTAACTCTCGTTGCCGGAAAGATGTATGGATTTCTGAATACCGCTGCCTCCATGAACGATCGTAGTCCCTGCTTCTCCATCAAGCGCCCTCAGGATATTTCCCGGGGAGGTTATTACGACTTTTTCACCGCCGTGCTTCAGAAAACCGATGGATGCCCGGATCTTCGGGAGCATTGAGCCCTCTGCGAATTCCCCCCTGTAGACGAACCTCTCCATCTCCTCAAGTGTGGCGCTGCGGACAGGCTTCTGATCAGGCTTGCCGAAGTTCACGTATACTTCAGGCACTGAAGTGGATACAACGTAAGTATCAGCTTCAAGGCGTGTAGAAAGAAGCGCGCTGACATGATCCTTGTCGATAACAGCCGGAACACCTCTGACTTTGTAACCCTCACGGATTACGGGGACACCTCCGCCTCCAGCGCAAATAACGATCTGTCCTGCATTTACCAGTGTTCTGATGGATTCCAGCTCCAGTATTCTCCTGGGTTTCGGTGATGATACAACACGTCTCCATCCCCTCCCGGAGTCCTCTTTCATTATCCAGCCGAACTCATCGTTGATCTTAACGGCTTCCTCTTCGCTGTAGAAAGGACCTACGGGTTTTGACGGATTCTCAAAAGCCGGGTCGTCGGGAGCCACAAGGACCTGCGTGACAAGAGCGGTAACAGGGATATCAACACCCCGTTCCTCAAGAACATCTCCGAGTACCTGCTGCAGGATGTAGCCGATATATCCCTGTGTAGCTGCTACGTTTACATCCATTCCATCCGGAGGAACGCTTGATGCGGCCATAGCGTTCCTTAAAAGCTCAAATCCGACCTGGGGACCGTTGCCATGGGTAATGACAACACCGCCGCGGAACTGGGCGATTGTAGCCAGTTCCTCGCAGACCAGCCGGGCCAGTTGATGAGTATCCTGATTACCGCTGTTTCCACCTGAGGAGATCAGTGAATTCCCCCCCACGGCCACGACGGTCCTCGAAGTCACTCTAAGTGCTTCCATCTGTCTCCTCCTCCGAACTCTTCAGGGCAGCTGCTTCCTTTCTGTAAAGGATCACAAGAATGATACCGCCGACTGTAATCGCAATGTCCGCAACGTTGAATGTCGGCCACCTCCACCCGGTGAAACCCACGTCAATGAAATCGACTACTTTGCCGTACATGAACCTGTCGAGCAGATTTCCAAGCGCTCCCCCCAGAATTGCTCCGAGACCCGCGAGAAAATATGGAGAACGCTTTCCGGACTTCCAGATGAATATCGAAACCATCGCAGCAGCCGCTGCGGTAATAACGGCCAGGAACAGTGGTCCTCCCCAGGGCAGACTGAAGGCGGCGCCCTGGTTCCAGGCAAGTGTAAACCTCAGAAAGTTACCGAGAACAGCTTCGGGGTGATGCAGCTCCAGTCCGCCAAGTGCAAGCTTTTTAGTCAGCTGGTCAAGCGCCAGTACGCAAAGGGCGGTTGCGTAACCGCATAATCTCGATCTCTGCTCAGTCATCGAGGTCCATACCGCTCAGAACTTCGGCGCATCTGGCGCACACATCATCCGGGATCAGTGTTCCGACTTCCGGCAGAATCTTCCAGCATCTGTTGCACTTCGAACCCGCAGCCGCAGTGACGGATACGGTTAACTCATCGCCTGCGGTAACGTCAGCATACGAGACAATCAGGAAATCTGACCAGTCCTCACCCCTGGCCGACGCGACCATATCCTGTGGAACGGTGATCGAAACTACGGCATCCAGCCCGCCGCCGATATCTCCGGCAGCACGTTTCTCCTCAAGTTCCTTCAGAACCGTTTTTCTAACCTCCAGATAGGGCTCCCATTCTTCGAGCAGAGCGCTATCCTCTTCGCTATCCTGGAAAGTTACCGAATCGGGATAAAGAGAAAGGTGAACACTTTCATCCTCCCCTCTGAGGCATCGGGGAAGCGCCAGCCACGCCTCTTCGGCTGTAAAGGGGATCAGAGGCGCCAGAAGCTGAATAAGGTTCTTCAGCATGTAAGCCATGACCTGTCTCGTCATCCTGCTGGATCGGGAATCGGTGTCACCGCAGTAAAGCCTGTCTTTCCTCATATCAAGGAACTGACCGGAAAGACTTATGACCGCGAAGTTTCTGAGTTCCCGATAGACTCTGTGGAACTGGAACTTCCTGTATTCATCTATGCAGAATCGGCAGAGTTTCCTGAACCTGAGATAGATGTATCTGTCAAAACCCTCAAGTCTGTCCGGTTCAAGATTGAATTCCTTGAATTCCCCAAGATTGCCGAGTATGAACCTCAGCGTATTGCGGAGTTTTCTGTAAGCCTCCCTGGCGTCGTCAAGCTGGGAAAGTTCAGCTCTGAAATCCGCCGTGTAATCCACACTTGCGAACCAGAGCCTGAGTATGTCGGCTCCCTGGCGGTCTGTTATCTTCAGAGGTGACATGACGTTGCCCACCGATTTGGACATTTTCCTTCCGCTCTTATCCTGAATGAGGCCGTGGGTTATTATGTTGTCCGCAGGTCTGCTCATTCCAAGAGCTTCGCTTGTTATCAGGCTTACTCCGAACCAGCCGCGATGCTGATCGGTTGCTTCGAGGTATACGGCGGCAGGTCGAGTAAGACCGTGTTTCCGAGTAAGTACATTGTAATGGCTCAGCGAACTGTCGAACCATACGTCCAGAATATCATCCACCCTCTGAAGATTATTACCTCCGCACGAAGGGCATACGGCTTTCTTTCCAGCAAGAGCGAAAAGTTCTTCCGGGCTCATTTCGAACCATACATCCGATCCCTTCTCAGAGACTTCCACAGAGACTGCGCGTATGACCTCGTGGTCCAGAACAGGTTCAAGGCAATCGGGACAGTTGAAGACCGGCAGTGCCACTCCCCATGACCTCTGCCTTGAGAGACACCAGTCGGGGCGTACCTCCATCATGTTCTTCATACGCTCGTAGCCCCATCCGGGATGCCATTTCACCTCATCGACCCGCTGGAGTACGCGTTTTTTCAGATCGTTCTTTGAAAGGCTGAGGAAGAACTGTCTTGTTGCCCTGAATATCAGAGGCTTCTTGCATCTCCAGCAGTGAGGATAACTGTGCTTAACATTCCTGTCCGCAAGAAGATGCCCGGAATTTTTCAGATCATCAACTATTCCAGGATTGGCTTCGAACACATGGATGCCTGAATACTTTCCGGCTGCCTCGGAGAAGGTTCCATCTTCCTTAACAGGGCTGAATATCTCGAGGCCGTACTTCAAGCCCACCATGAAATCTTCAGCTCCGTGTCCAGGGGCAGTATGAACACATCCCGTACCATCTTCCATGGTCACATGGTCAGCCACGATCATAAGGGAAGTCTTGTTTTCAAAGATGGGGTGCTTCATCAGAAGACCCTCCAGCTCGCTGCCTGTAAAAACAGGCTGCTGAAGAACGCTGCCGCTGATCTCCGCATCTCCGATGAAGGCCTCCGCTCTTTTTTCAGCTACAAGGAATCGCCGTTCGCCGGATTCAACGATCACATACTTTTCCGACGGATGCAGGGCCACAGCGAGATTCGCTGGAAGAGTCCATGGAGTAGTCGTCCAGATAACTGTTTCGGTACCAGATGGAACACCGCGACTTTCCCATTCATCAGGATTTTCCTGCATAAACGCTACGAATATCGATGGTGAAGTATGGTCTCCGTGCTCAACTTCCGCCTCGGCCAGAGCGGTACCGCATTTCATGCACCAGTGTATAGGCCGCAGACCCTGATATACGTAGCCGTCTTTCACAAGATCACCAAATGCCCGCAAAATGCCTGATTCGTAATCAGTACTCATTGTAAGGTACGGTCTATCCCAGTCTCCGAATACACCGAGCCTTCTGAATTCCTTCCTCTGAACTTCAACATACTCGGAGGCGTATTCCCGGCACTTCTTTCTTATCTCAGCCCTTGAAAGGTGTTTACCACCGTCAGGCTGATCACCGACAACTCTGTGCTCTATCGGCATTCCGTGACAGTCCCATCCGGGAACGTACGGGGAATCGTATCCCATCATGGTGAAGGATTTGACTATGAAATCCTTCAGTATCTTGTTCAGCGCCGTTCCGAGGTGAACGTGTCCGTTTGCATAGGGAGGTCCATCATGGAGAATGAACTTCGGGGAATCTTTCCTTGCCTGCCTGATCTTCTCGTACAGGTTCTCGTCGCTCCACATTTCAAGTGTTTCAGGCTCCTTTTCAATAAGGTTGCCTTTCATGGAGAAGCTGGTTTTCGGTAATTGTATCGTTTCTTTATAGTTCACTGCTCCTCACCTCCCCCGGTGAATTTCAGGTTGTACAGGTTCACAGCCGCAGAAGCCACTTCCCGAACAGGCGGGAGCTGAGTATTTATAGTATCCCAGCCGTGGCTTCTTACCAGGAGCACTACTTTTGCTCCTCCGTGTCCTGCAATTTCTGCTTCGTCTATCCCCTCGGAAACCAGAGCATGTGTTCCAAGCAGCCTGAGCTCCGCGGGTGTTGCCAGTCTCCAGTCGGGGACCCTGCCGACTATACCTTTTTCCCACCCTCCGTCGGGTGCTATGTACATACCCATCAAAGAAGGGAACCTCGGCCCGAGGTCGTCTCTGTTCGGTCCTGCAAGCGGGCTGCTCCCGAAAAGCGCAATATGATCCTCAGCTACAACATATCTGTTTGAATCGGAAACACCTTCAGCCCCTATAAGGAACAGGCGTTCTCCATCCATCAGAACAGAACGGACCATTTCATGGTTCGCCGGGAGATCATCAGTCCTTCTGTATACCTCAGCGAAACCGGTCAGATCACATTTCCAGCTTTCGGGAATTATCACGAACATAAAATACCTTTTTCTGAGGCACACTAATCGACAATACGAACAGCGATTATGCTAATATCTGAAACGCAGAACAAGTGTAAACAGGGTGCCCCTGCGCAGGGGCACCGATACTAACCGATTGCAGAAATATCAACCGATATAGTTGATGTTATTCGGTAACTTCCTCTTCCTCTGCGGGAGGCGCTTCCGGTGTTACCGGTGCTGCTGGAGCTGCAGGAGCAGCGGGAGCAGCTTCCTCTTTCAATGAAGGGATGCTGGCAGCTTCCTTTACATCAGCTACAGATTTGGGAATGTCCCAGCCGCCTTCTCCCTTGAAGAACAATGTTACGAAAACCTGTGCGATACCTGCGATGGCTATGAGCCACAGCCCGATGCCGATGCTCATACCGGAAGGCCTGCTCTTGAATATCTTGAGCAGAGCGATGATTCCTGCTATTGCAGCGGGAATCCATACACCGGTCATGATCTTCTTCTTGAGAGCCTCGGTCCTCTCACCGCTGAAGAAGGCGATAGCACCGCCTACAGCAAAGAGGGCAAGAGTTATCCATCCGTCGCCCTTTGTACCACTTACAGTAAACCCGAATGCACTGGCCCAGGGCAGGAAAGTACCGATCATTCCAACGACCGCAATGATGAGTATGAATTTACGTTTCTTTTCCATCAGAACCCCTTTCAATTGAGTTAAGTAAAGATGGGCAAGTGCTCCGGTCGTGTCAATAATTAAGACCCGGAATTATTCTCTCCCTGTTCTCTGAACCAGCCGGGGATTCTTGAATACGATTCGACGGCTACAAGCTTCTTTCTTGAGGATGCGCCCGAGAGAAGTCTGACAGATGAGGGGTGTGTACCGAACTCCAGTGCGAGGAATTTTATAAGTTCAGCGTTCGCCCTGCCTTCTGCAGGGGGAGCCTTAACGGCTATCTTAACCGTATTATCGGCCATTCTTCCTTTTATCCCGGTAGCGGCAGCCCTCGGGATAACCTTTATCCTTAAATGGAGAGTCCTGCTCATTTATTACCGGACGCTGTCTGTCATTCCTTTTCCAGGGGTTTTGCCTCGTCCATCAGCATTATGGGAATATCATCCCTGACTTCGTAGACGAGACTGCAGGAATGACATATCAGTACCTCTTCGGGCTCGGTCCTGTACTCCAGTTCTCCCTTGCACCCGGGGCAGGCGAGAATTTCAAGCAGTCTTTCATCAAGCATAATACACTCCTAAATAACAAATATGCCCTGTTCGATTATCTTCTCTTCGGAACCGTCTTCCCTCACTCCGAAAACGGAAACCTCCTCCGAACCGATCATGAAGTCGGTATGAACAAGTGAAGAATTGCATCTGGTCTTTTCAAGTTCATCATCCGACATTCTGGTGCCGTTCTCGATGCAGTCGGCGTAACCGTTTCCCAGCGCTATATGACAGGCCGCATTCTCATCGAAAAGAATATTGTAGAATATCTTTCCGCTCCTGAAGACAGGGGAATTCGCATCCACCAGAGCCACTTCTCCAAGAGCACGGGCACCATCATCGAAGCCAAGGTACTGCTCCAGTATTCCCCTGTTGGTATCGGCGCCGAACTCCACCACCTTACCGGCGCTGAACCTGAACCAGGCTCCCGTGATCTGGGTTCCCAGAACCTCCACAGGACGGGTGGTCTTCACGGTACCTTCCGTTCGTGCGGAATCCGGTGTACTGAATATTTCTTCGGTGGGAATGTTCGGGAAGAATTCCACTCCCTTCTGAGTGGCGCAACTGCCTCCCGCGAAAATTCTGTTCGGAGCCATTCCAACGTAAAGATCCGTATCGGGTCCCTTAAAATGAATTCTATCGTACCTGGCTCTGTTCATGTATTCGCATCTTCGTTTCAATTCAGTATCGTGCTCTCGCCATGCTGCCCTGGGATCGTCACTGTCAAGCCGCAGGATCGGAACAAGCACTTCCCATATCCTGCTTTCCCAGTCTTCACCGCTTCCAAGCACTTTTACAGCCCAGGCTTCGGATGGATAGAGACAGACGTTCCACGCTATCCTGTTAGCTGAAATTCCCTTTAAGAATCTGCGCATGACTTTTGATCTCGCCCTGCTGGCTTTCCCTACCCGTGCAGGATCGGCCCCCTCCATTATATCGGGGAATTCAGGTCCTCTGAGAGATATGCTGCTCCAGCCATCCTTCAGATAACAGTCGTACATATCCTCAATATGGGACGGAACGAACCCAAGGTATTCATCGTCCCTGGAAATATCGATCCTGAGCCTGTCAAGCTCCGGATCAGAATAGTCAAGGGATACGATGGAAGCTCCTTTTGAATAGGCAACTTCCGTAAGCATCTTCGCGAATTTCCTCTGGGCGATCTCGGTACGTATGAGAAGAGGTGCTCCTTCCTGAAGATTGATCGCGGTTTCCACGATGATCTCAGCATATTTCCTGATGAATTTATCAATATCCATAAGACGATCTCCATTCAGTATCAGTCAGGAAGTTTTATAATAATCCAAGAAAATCCACACCAAGGGCCCGGTAACTCTCTCCGCCCGTTCTGAAAATATCAATGAACTGCAGTGATATTCTCACCTGTCCATAGCTCTCCCAGTATATCTCACCACTCATGAATCCGCCATTGTTATCAAAGCGGACCGAATCATCTTCATTCGTTGCGAAATCGTACTCCAGCGCAAGCCCGAATCCGCCAGGCAGAGCTTTGTTCATACCGGTCCAGGCGCCAACGTGAACCAGTCTGCTGATATCAGCGTTGATACCGAAATGAAAGGCAATATCTCCACCGAATGAAAGAAAGTTCTTGCTGAACACAAGGTAGAGGTCCCTCGCCTTTCTTACGTAAGTAGAACCTGTGTGCAGGGCTTCCGGTTCGTTGTCGAATCCCAGCACAGCTGCGGGAAAGGATTCGGTTTCATCGATAAACCGGAACCGGGCATTCAAATAAAGATGATCGAACCATGATGGGCTGCTCAGGCCGGTGATATTCCACCCTCCGTAGCCCAGACCGGCGGCGAATCCGGAGAAAATACCTGTCGTGAATGAAAACCTCAAACCATCATCGGGAAACGTGTTCATTGAAAAGTGATAAGTTCCCGGTGCGACAATGCCGGCTGTAGGCTCTCTTATAAGCCTCATCAATTCTCCGGATACAGCTTCCCCTGCAGTGAGAAACCAGATAATAAGAATACACCTGATAATCATATTTGCGGCCCCTTCCCCCTCGAAAGGATTACCGATTTTCTACCAAGAAGTTCCCTGAGCTTATCCAAAAGTTCATCTTCGGGATACACCCTGATCGATCTGGATAGCCCTCTCACCTTCCATCCCGATTTATGCCTGATATCCACGATCACATCTCCGTTGCCGCTGTTTTCCTTCATGTATTCCATAGCCTTCTGCAGAAGTCCCATCCTCGGATCGCTTCCATCAACAAGTATGGTTATTCCGGCCTTGAGCTGTAACCTTATTCCATCTAACGAGTATACTTTTCTCGCGTTGAAACGGCTGTCTCCTCTTCTTCTCGATACCTCTCCATCCATAAGCACAAGCATACCCGGCTCAAGAAGATCGCTGTATTTCACCAGGGTATCGTTGAATACCACTACTTCCCCGGTTCCGGTTCTGCCTTCCACCAGTACAAATGCCATGTCTCCGCGTTTTGTCGGTATGATCTTCTTCTGCATGATCATGCCGGCAGTGGTAACTATTCTTCTTTTACTTAAATGGGCTTTTTCCACCGGGTCGGTTGAGAAACTGTCAATTTCATCCGAATACATCTCAAGAGGGTGTCCTGTCAAATAGAATCCCAGAAGTGATTTCTCCAGCGAGCAGCGGTAATCAAGCGGATATTCATCCAGCTCCTTTATCGTCTTCTCCGCTTCGGGGGAAACATCTTCCTCTTTTTTCTCACCCATGAAAAGCGACATCTGTCCGGCTTCAAGGTGCCTCCTTGCAGAAGCACCGTAATTTACAGCAAGCTCCACTGAATCCATGAGCGTAGCTCTGTTAACTCCGAAACAGTCCATGGCTCCCGCACCGATCAGTGATTCCAGTGTCTTTTTGTTCACATCCCCATTCTGAAGCCGCGTGCAGAAATCAAAGATGCTCTGGTACTCTCCGTTCTCAAGTCTCTCCTTATGTACTGCAGAGGCAGGACCTTCACCTACGTTCTTAATCGCGGACAGAGCGTATATGATCCTCCCATCCTCATCAACATCAAAGGCAACAGAGCTTGAGTTAACTGATGGGGGGTTTACTGCAACACCTAATCTGGTACATTCCTCTATCAGCCTGGTAATTCTCTCTATCCTGCCGATCTCACTTGTAAGACAGGCAGCAAGAAACTCTGAGGGGAAATGAACCTTCAGCCATGCCGTCCAGTAGGCAAGTGCAGCGTAACAGACGGCATGTGATTTGTTGAACCCGTAACCGGCAAATTTCTCGATAAGATCGAACAATTTCTTCGCGGTTCTTTTGTTAACGCCTCTGTTAACTGCTCCTGAAGTGAACTTCTCCCTCATCTGAGCCATAACTTCAGGGTTCTTTCTTGACATGGCCCGTCTGAGAATATCAGCTTCTGCCATGGACATACCCGCCAGAAGGTTCGCAATCCTCATGACCTGTTCCTGATAGATGATAACACCGTATGTCGGGGAGAGAACCTCCTCAAGGTCAGGATGGAGATACGATATCCTGAAATCCGAGGCTTTCGATTTTATACCCTTTTTATTGTCTGCGTAAAGGTCTATCATATCCATGGATCCCGGACGGAAGATAGCCACAGCCGCAATAACATCGTCAAAGCTGTTGACGTCTATTTTTCTCAGGGCTTCGCGCATCCCGGAGCTTTCAAGCTGGAACACACCTGCCGTTTCACCTCTCCTGACAAGCTCCAGCGTTGCAGGATCGGTGAAGGGCAGTTCTGTTACTTCCAGTTCCGGCTCTTTTCTCCGGATCAGTTCCTGAGTTCTGTGTATGATTGTAACGTTACGAAGCCCCAGAAGATCGAGTTTAAGAAGACCTATCTTCTCGGCGCTCTTCTTTTCGTACTGGGTCGTAATACCCTCTTTGGCAGAATAGAGGGGAACGTAATCCCTTAGATTACCCGGAGCGATTATCACACCGGCCGCATGTACACCGGAATGCCTTGCCAGATTCTCGAGTATGTAACCGTAATCGAACAGCCTTTCGATTTCCTTCTCGTCCTTGACCCTCCGGGAAAGCTCCGGTACACTGCTTACAACTTCGGGAAGCGGTGCGTTGGGATCCGGAGCAGATGCCACCAGCTTCGCGAGGGTATCTCCCTCAGAAACGCTCAGCCCCATGACCCTTGCCACATCGCGTACCACTGATCTGTTTCTGATCCTGCTGAAGGTTATCAGCTGGCAGACATTCTCCCTGCCGTACATTTCGATGATGTGATCAATGATCTCACCACGGCGTTCACAGCATACATCAAGATCTATATCGGGCATTTCTTTTCTTGCGGGATTGAGGAAACGTTCGAAACTCAGATCGTAATCCAGGGGGTTGATGCCGGTGATATCAAGCGCATAGGAAACAAGGCTTCCGGCCGCTGAACCTCTTCCGGGTCCCACAGGTATGTTCCGTGACCTTGCCCACCTCATAAATTCCGACACAATAAGGAAGTATCCGGGAAAGCCCATATCACCGATAATACCAAGTTCGTAATCGAGCCTTTCAAGTTCATGGCTATTGGGCTTTCTGTCAAGACGATTGTTCAGACCCTCGCTGGATAACTTCCACAGGTATTCCTGCGCGCTGTTCTCCCCCTCGGGAAGCGGAAATTCCGGAAGCAGGATATCCCCCTGGGTCAGTACGAAATCGCACTTCTCAGCAAGTCTCACCGTATTTGTGACAGCCTCAGGGATCCATCCGAAGAGCTTCTGCATCTCGAGAGGTGTCTTCACGTAAAACTCGGGGGTTTCGAAACGCATCCGACCGGGATCATCAAGGTTTTTTCCGGTCTGAATGCACAGGAGCACTTCGTGAGCTTCGTTATCCGATTTCCTCAGGTAATGAGCGTCATTGGTTGCCGCCACCTGTGTCTCTGTCTCTTTTGCAAGTTCGACCAGCATGGGCAGAACTATCTTTTCATCGTTCAGCCCGTGGTCCATGAGCTCGATAAAGAAATTATCCCTGCCGACAATTTCCTGGTAGAAGCGTACCGTTTCAACCGCTTTATCTCTTCTGCCCGCAAGGAGATGCTGAGTAATCTCTCCCTGAAGACAGGCGGAACCTATCATCAGGCCTTCGCTGTGCTCCGCCAGAAGTTCTCTGTCTATTCTGGGCTTGTAGTAAAAACCATCGATATAACCTGATGATGAAAGTCTGGAAAGGTTGCGGTATCCAGTCTCGTTCCTTGCTATCAGTGTAAGGTGATACCTCTTACCGCTTCTGCTTCTGTCGGTCATGGATGGATATGCAAGGTAGGCTTCCATTCCCAGAACAGGATGAATATCTCTATCCTTCATTCTATCAAAGAATTGAACCGCCCCGAAAAGACTGCCGTGATCGGTTACAGCGACGGAATTCATTCCATTTTCAGATAGATACTCAGCAAGGCGGTCAAATCTGATCGCGCCATCAAGAAGACTGTATTCCGAATGCAGGTGAAGATGAACAAAATCGGGAGTTGTGCTCATTCGAACAGGCCCGTTTCTGCTGTTTTCATTTCTCCACTGAATCTTTTCCGGCATCTCCGTACATCTGGTCAAACTCCCGCTGCTCTTCCCTGTCAGCCCTTTCCATCAGATCCTCTCCGTCTTTTCTGTATTTCAATGCAACGTAGATCAGGGTCCAGGCAGACGAGCAGCTTGACAGGAAATACGAAATGACGATCAGGAATATTGCAGTACCGGAAATACCTGCGAGTATACCTGCGGGGCCTGACCAGGCCTGAATATCTCCCTGTTGCCCCAGTAATCCTGAGAAGAATGGAAGTGCCTCTGGAGCCAGCAGTTGCGGGCCTGATACAAGCGCAGCGACCATTCCGCTGTTACCGGCACCGGCAGAAACTGAAAGAGATAAAAAGCTCACTGCTACAGATGAAAGCAACAGGAAGACTGCTCCTCCAACCACGATGATCAGGATCGAAAGCAGCCAGTAAAGACACAACCTCCATGACTGGGATGTAA
>JAUWSL010000009.1 GCA_030610085.1 Candidatus Aegiribacteria sp. | reverse complement strand
CGATCAATGGATGGAGAAGTTTCTTCCTTTTTGCCGGGCAGCTGGAATCTTCCAGAAGTTCAGCAATCCAGGATAGCCTGATCTCCGGAGAGTAGTAGTCCCTTGCCCTTGAAGGAAGGTTCGCAGCCTCATCTATAAGAAGGCAGCACATTTCCGAAGTGTATTTTTCAAGGAAGAACCGTTTCAGAAATACGTGGGGATCGAATACATAGTTATAGTCGCATATTACAATATCGCACTGTGTGGCCAGGCAAAGCCCAAGTTCGAACGCGCACACTCCTGCATGCTCTGACATGGTCATAAGGACCTCAGGACCGATTATCTGAAGATCAAGAAGTTCCTTCATAACTCCTGACCTGTGGATCTTATCGCGGAAATCCATGGCGTAGGGACAGTCGTCAGGGAAGCAGCGTGATCTGTTTCTGTGGCAGACTGCAAACCTGGCGGTTATGAAAATTCCTCTCAGCGGCACACCTTTTTCTACGATTATCCTGAGTGTCTCAAGAACAATTAATTTGTGCGTATTCTTGGCGGTCAGGAAAAACAGCGTAATCCTTCCGGGTAAGGTTTTCCCGATAGCCCCTGTGAGAACAGCAGCGGTCTTTCCTGTACCCGTTGGCGCCTGCATCATCAGGTATCCTCTTTTTTCTATGCAGCTTCCGACATCGTTCAGTATCTCCTGCTGCCCGGGTCTTTTTGAATCGTACGGGAACTGGAATCGGTTGAGGGCGGAAACCTGAATATCCTTCCTGACATCTTCATCTGTAATGAATTCCGCTGTACGCTTCAGATGACCCAGCCATAACTTATCCAGTTCATCGTATGATTGATCGATACGGTAGTAATGAGCCTCCGGTTCCAGAGTGTCCATTGAAAGAAAAACCAGGCTGGAGCTGATGGAATCGAGGGAGAGTCCTCTTTCGGATGAAAGCGCTTTTGCATAGAAATAAAGCTGAAGCGCATTGTTCGTTCTGCAGTGAACTGGATCCGTAAAATTCGGTTTTCCGTCCATGGTTTTGATCTCCAGGAGCTCCACTGAATTATTTGACTCAAGAATCAGGTCAAGCCTGCCCCTGATTCTGAATCCGATGCCGAACATGTCAAGATCGAGACTCACGGGGATTTCCTTCTGCCAGCCATTCTTAACCATGCTGCGCTGAAATGCCGAGTGGATCCTCTGTCTTGCATGGATAGTGAGGGGGCTATCGGAGGGTACCAGCGAATCAGGCAGCCATCCGAAATCAAGAAGGTTCCCTATACCAGTTGTAAACGTTTTTACGTCAGGGTCATATCCGGTAATCATACGTTTACTATAAGTAATACTAAGGGTGCTGTCACTACGAAAAAACCCGCTCCGCGGAATGCGGAGCGGGTATCAAATCTCTGTTATTGAGATTATTTAATAAGCACTACCTTGTGAATTCCTCCGGTTCCATCGGCCATGAAGTACCTTGCCATGTACAGTCCCGCAGGCGCAGGAGAGCCGCTGCAAGTACCGTTCCAGATGAATTCGTATGAACCTTCAGCGAGTTCACCCGCATGGAGTGTTTCTACAGCTCTTCCTGAAAGATCATAAATGGTCAGCTCGAAGTTACCTGCCCCCGAAGCGACCACCGGGAAGATCATTGAACTGCCCGGGTTGGGGAACGGTGATCCGATACTGAACAGCACTGCATTCGACTGACCTGCTATCTCTACATAGTTGATGACTCCTTCAGCGGGGAGCGCGTTGTGTGCGGTGACCATCCAGTCTATATCGTTTACAGTACCGATTGGATCAAACTCCAGCAGGACAGATCCATTGGAATCGGTAAGTCCTGTGGCGTAAAGACTGTCGGAATCCTTTCGAAGGCAAACCAGCGCTCCTGCTACAGGACCATCGTCAGGCATGGAAACCTGGAAAAGAGCCTGGTATGAGCCGGGGCCCAGATAATACGGAGGTATGACATCAAGCTCTGCGGGAACTTCCGTTCTCATGTCCATTGTGGGATCCCCGAAGACCATGAACAGATCCCATTCATCCTCAGCATATTGTTCCCATCCACTGCTTGTATATGGATTGAAGGGGGCGGCCGCCTGCATCTCCAGTTTGCCGTTCATCATCATCTGTCCGGCAAGGTACCCTCCGGAGGGATTGGTGTAACTGAAGGGAGGTGAGACATACTCATCGTTGAAGCTCATATAACAGCCGAAGACGATATAATCATTGAAAAAGCTGTAGGATGTGGCGCATGCAGCCACTACGGCGGTTGCCCCTCCTTCCATTCTTGCGAAGACTTCGGCGAAACAGAGGTTCTGGTAGAACTGTCCTGTACTGCAATTGAAGCTGAATACGACTGGAGCCTCCATTCCATTCGTTAGGCTTGCAAGATCCGAAATGTAGTACGGCGGATCGGCCCAGCCGGACACACTTCCATGATCCCGGTGCTGAACAATGAAGACACCGTCATTTATTGAGTCGGTGATATCCTGCGTGGTCCCGTCGAATGTTATCTCCGGGGGAACCATTTCTCCGTTGGAGGGAAGGTTGGGGTTGTAGTAATACGGAGGTTGAACGCTCGCGTTGGTAACGTAAACCCTTGCCGCGGTTTTACCGTAGATATCCTCATAGGTGTCGTGTACGCTTTCGCAGGTATAAAGGAACCACCTTGTGGAGGTTGTTCCTGAGACTTCCAGCATACCCGCGCACAGGACATTGTTCCAGAAATCGGCCTCCATGAGAGGGTCGAACTGCCATTTCAGCTGCTTTGCCTCGATATTTGGATAGAAATCCGTCGGAGTGGCGAATCTTCCATGATAGATGTCAGCCATGTAATCGCCGCCATCCACACAGACGTATCTGTTATCGCTCCAGATCCCGGTGGGTGAATTGTATGCGGTCAGATCCGGTCCGTCACCCACCATCAGAACGAACGAAGGGGGAATGATCCAGGTATCGTAGGCGTTCTGTATGTAATCCTTTATTTCCGTATAGGTCCAGGTTCCAGCGGCTACTACTGCCGGAAGGTAACCTTGTTCCCATTTGGCGGTTACGAAATCATCTATCATCGTTTCTGCGAAATCGTCTCCCGTAATGATGAGAAGATCAGCGGCGTCGATATCCCTCGCTTCTCTCATGTTTCCGGCATATACCGGTCCGGATGCACTTGTACAGGATGTCCTCTGAGGTTCTCCAAGGATGCCGGCGTTTACCAGAACCTGATTGTAGGTCGGTGTGAAATATCTGGAGTAGAGCCTCTCGTCGACACTGACCGTTCCTCCGAATTCTATCCTCAGCCTTATATAACAGCTGACTGAGAGTTCATTGGTTGATGCGTCCCATATAACAGGATTGATAGCGAAACGTCCCACAGTAACTCCACGGAGGATACCGTCGACCTTGCAGTTTGCTGTTTCCAGCGGATAGATCCCGGTCTGATAGGCTGACGGTAAGTATGTAAAGGGTGGTTGCTCTTCGTTATCGTACGGTATCGGCTGCATCGGATAGGGTGTGTATTGCCCTATTTCAACCGTTCTCATCGATTCCACAGTAAAGGTCACCGACGGGTCAGAAGGCAGCGCCGCAAGGAAGGACACCTTGGGAATCTGAGGGTACCCTGGTTCCAGGGCTGACATGGTAGCGCCCGGTATGTTAAGAATGGTGAAATCCAGACCGCTCTCGTTAGCTTCAGTCAGGCCGATGCCTGGAATCTGTACATCAACAACCATACTCGAAGGTGTAGATTCAATAACTGTAACCGTTGCATGGTCTACAGCATCCAATCCAAAATCGATCCATTCTGCGAACATTGATCCGCAGAGGATCAGAAGAACACAAACAACTATTTTCATAACGGTCCTCTTCATATTGTGAGTGAATATCAAGGATCCCTGGATACTGGAAGATAAGACTATCAGTATTCATTCTTATACAGGATTCTAACTTCAATGTCCAGATGCTGATCTGTCCATAATGGTGTTTAAAATCCTGCGGTCTTTGCCATCTGTCGTATATTAACCCTGAAAACACTGTACCTGAAGTTTTACGTTTATTCAGGAAAGGGTATCCCATGTACATAATATTTGCAGCGCTCATAGCTTTGTCCGGTACGGATGGAATCGAATCGTACGGTTATATGGAACCTGATCAGGTACTCATTGATATCGTTGATATTCAGTGGGCTCCCCGGACCAGCGTATCTCCCGATTTCCAGAACTGGCTGCTTCTATTTCCTCAGACAAATCCCTCCATTGCAGAGCTTGCACAGGACGAACTGAAACTGGCCGGCATGAGATTCAGCCCTCAGACGCTTGCTCCAAGCCGGACCAGACGGTTCGTTGATCTGTCACTTATGAGATATCCTGAACTTGAAACAGTGGGAATACACTCCATGCCGGAGAACCCCCGCATACTGAGCACAAGCTGGTCACCTGACGGTTCGAGTATCGCCTTTACAAATGAAACATCCGAAGGGGTGGAGCTTTGGATTATCGACGCCCGGGCGGCCGAGGCCCGTAAGCTTACAGGACCTGTGATAAGTCTCACGGCAAACGAATGGCCTGAATGGCTATCGGACGGCTCAGGCATCATCTGCTGCATTATTCCCGAAGACCATGGAGAATCACCTGTTGAGAATCCTGTTCCATCGGGTCCCGTTATACAGGAGACAACCGGGGTGGAGGCGCCAGCGAGAACATATCAGGATCTTCTTGAAAACCACTTCGATGAGGATCTCTTTGAATACTACCTGACTTCGCAGTTGTCAGTAGTACGTACGGACGGGAGTATTGACGAAGTCGGAGACCCAGGCATTATCTGGTATTACTCCCCATCACCGGATGCTGAATACATTATGGTCTCTCAACTCAGGAGACCCTTCTCCTACATGGTAACCGCAGGAAGATTTGCAGAGCTTATTGAAGTCTGGGATATTGAAGGAAATACAGTTTATGAAGTAGCCGATCTCCCGGTCAGGGATGCCATACCGATAGCCATTGGAAGTACATTTGAAGGACCCAGAAATGTAAACTGGAGGAGCGACTCGGATGCTACACTCTGCTGGGCAGAAGCGCTTGACGGGGGGGATGCGGGAGCCGAAGCTGAACTCAGAGACAGGATTTTTACACTCGAAGCCCCCTTCGATAGTGAACCGGCTGAGCTTCTCGACCTCGGGAGCAGATTCGGCAGCATTCAGTGGGGGAACGATTCACTTGCCATTGTATCCGAATGGTGGTGGCCGACGAGGAACGAGAAAGCCTGGAGAATAAGACCGGGATATCCTGATTCCGAAGCCGAGCTTCTTGTTGACCGTACATGGGAGGACAGGTACAATGACCCCGGAACCCCGAGAACCCGCCTGGACAGCAGGGGAAGAAGCGTGCTCGTTACATCCCCTGGCGGCGGCTCCATATATCTAACGGGTAAAGGAGCTTCACCAGAGGGAGACAGGCCGTTTCTTGACAGGTTTGATTTGAACACACTCGAGGTTGAAAGGCTCTTTCATTCGCGACCCCCTTTCTTTGAACTCCCATCCAGGTTCATAAACGATGAATGCACTCTACTCCTTTTCATTCGTGAGGCTGTTGATCAGTACCCCAATTACTACGTTCAGGATATGGAGTATAACTCCGAAATGCAGGTAACCTTCTACTCCAATCCGATAACAGCCCTCGATGGGATGCACAAGGAACTCATTACCTACAGTCGTGAAGACGGCCTCGATCTTTCAGCGACACTCTATCTGCCACCAGGCTACGATGTGCAGAACGGTCCGCTTCCCATGGTCATGTGGGCTTATCCCCAGAGCTACCGCACTGCTGCGGGCGCAGGCCAGGTTTCAGGATCACCCTACGAATACGATTTCGTCGGCTGGTGGTCACCTCTGATCTGGCTTACCCAGGGCTACGCGGTTCTTGATGATCCTGCAATGCCCATCATAGGCGAGGGGGATGAACAGCCCAACGACACATTCGTAGAGCAGCTTGTCATGAGTGCTCAGGCGGCAGTTGACGAAGTCGTCAGGAGAGGAGTTGCTGACCCGGACAGGATAGCCGTCGGAGGGCATTCTTACGGCGCTTTCATGACGGCAAACCTCCTTGCTCATTCGGATCTCTTCGCTGCGGGGCTGGCCAGGACAGGGGCATACAACAGAACTTTGACTCCATTCGGCTTCCAGTCGGAGGACAGATCGCTGTGGGAAGCCAAGGATGTATATATCGAAATGTCACCGTTCATGAACGCGGATAAGGTCGATGAACCGATACTCCTCATCCACGGAAACGCGGACAGCAATTCCGGTACCTTCCCGATGCAGAGCGAGCGGTTCTTCGCCGCACTGAAAGGACTTGGAGGAACTGCCAGGCTCGTCATGCTGCCCCTTGAAAGCCATGGCTACAGGGCACGGGAATCCATTCTGCACGTTCTCTGGGAAACCCAGGAATGGCTTGAAACCTATGTGAAGGGTTGAAATCAATAAGACTATCCAGTATATCAATTTGTAATGACAACAGAAAGGAGATATATGCGTTTCACTGCATTACTGCTGCTTATCCCGCTAATAGTATCTGCTGACTCACCTTCGTTCCATGAACCTTTTATCGTTCAGGCTGACGGTGTGGATATCGATGTGGGATATATCGCGGACCCTTTTATGGTTGACTGGGACGGTGACGGGTTGAGCGATCTTCTTGTAGGACAATTCTATCCGGGCAAGGTCAATTTCTACAAGAATATCGGAACAAGTCAGGATCCCGAATTCACATTCTCACACTTCCTCCAGGCTGACGGATCTGACATAGACGTCAGTGCCGGTTGATGTACCGGAGCTACAAATCCACAGGCTGTGGATTTCAACAGTGACGGGATTCTCGATCTTATCCTTGGAGAGAGAGACGGTTATTACAACTTCTACACCGGAAACGGTGACGGTACTCTACACTTCATAGGCTATCCCTTCGACAACGCCGGTGACCCGATTGCAAGAAAGTACAACTCATCCGGATACCTTGTTGACTGGAACGAAGACGGATACATCGATTTCATCGCGGGTGGATACGAAACGGAAACAGTAAACAGCGGGAAACTCGAGGTTCATCTGAATACAGGTGATGATATCACATCACCTGTCTGGAATGCGTCAACCATCGATCTTACTCCTCTCTGCAGCTTCTGGAGAGTCACCCAGCAGACTTTTGATCTGGATATGGATGGAGACAAGGATCTGATATTCGGGTACGAAATGGGTAATGTATGGTTCGCCGAGAATATCGGTACGAACATCGATCCTGTCTTCAGCAGCTACATACAGCTTGTATGCGATGGCGGGAAAATCGATGTCTACAGTAACTTCAGTGGTGGAGGCAGAGCCAGAGAGAATGTTACGGACTTCAACAGCGATGGCATCCCGGATATTCTTGTTGGCTGCAACAATGGATGGATCTACTGCTTTGAGGGTTATACAACCGGTATCAACGAAGAGGCTTCTGACCCGTTCGCAGAATTCCAGATGACTCTATCCGCAGTCCCGACCACCGGTATGTTCTCTGTTAACCTTACCCTTCCTGCGGCTGCCCAGGTGGAGATTACCGTATTCGATATTTCGGGAAGAGCTGTCCGGTCAGTAAGCACCTCCTGCCAGGCCGGTTCTGAATCGGTTCAGATGAACCTCTCGGATTATCCAGGTGGAATGTACATCGTGACCGGATCGGTGAACGGAGTAACGGAGAGGGCGAAGCTGACAAAGATCCAATAAGTGATCACAGATCCTTAAAGAAAAGGGTACTTCAGCTGTGCGGAGTGCCCTTTTTCTTTTCGGCCCGTTTCTCCTTGAGGGTTTTCTTCGGCTTCGTCTTGCTTTCTTTTTTCCTATCCCTGCTCTTGGACATGCTTTACCTCCTGCCTGTGCGATTTTGAACCTCAACTGGTATGTTTAAACGGTTCTCCGTAATATGTATATTTTTCGAGCTGATGACCGCTGTTATCATAACTCCCCGGCAGAGCGAGCGGTTGTCATCGGACTCGCCCCTGTAAGGCCGGGATATCGGATCGGAGTTCTTTATTCCTCTTCGACAAGTCCCAGTATGAACGCGTACTGTTCAGCTAAGTCGCGAAGCCAGCCGAAGCGTCCCGAAGCGCCGCCATGACCGGTTCCCATTTCTACCCTGAGAAGAACAGGCTCTGAGCCTGTGTTGAGACTCCTGATGCCGGCAACCCATTTTGTCGGCTCCCAGTAACCCACCTGATTATCGTTTACACCTGTATTGACGTAGATAGCCGGGTAATCGACAGCATCCAGATTATCAACAGGTGAGTAGGAGAGGATATACCGGTATACCTCTTCGCTCTCGCCTGGATTTCCCCATTCATCGTACTCGTTGGTAGTAAGCGGAATGGTTGGGTCCAGCATTGTGGTCAGTACATCGACAAAGGGAACCCCAGCTATGACGCCGCGCCAGATGTCCGGTCTGAGATTGATGACAGCTCCCATAATGAGCCCTCCGGCGCTTCCGCCCGTGGCGAACACTTTTTCGGAGTCACAGTATCCTTCTTCAATGAGGTATTCAGCGCAGTCAATGAAATCGGTGAAGGTGTTCATCTTGCTGAGAACCCTTCCCTGGTTGTACCACCACCGACCCATATCACTCCCGCCCCTTACATGAGCATTCGCGAATACAAAACCCCTGTCCAGCAGAGAAAGCCTGTTGGAGCTGAACATCGGGTTCATGCTGAAGCCGTATGCGCCGTATCCGTTCAACACCAGAGGGTTTTCACCTTCCCGGAAAAGGTCGGTCCGGTAGACGAGGCTTACGGGGATCAGTGTTCCATCTTCAGCCGGAGCCATTATCCTGTGGGATTCGTACAGCGATCTGTCGAAATGATCTCCGACATCTTCCATCTTCAGGATACGAATCGTATCGGCGCCTGTATCGTATGCAACCGTGGACCACGGGGTCGTCATGGATGTGTACTGGATCCTGATGGAATCGGCAGAGGGATCGTAGTTTGAGGACGTATAGATCGTGGAGTTTTCCTCCCCCAGATTAGCATAATATCCTTCACCTGATTCTCTGTCGACAATGTAGAGCTTCTTAAGGCCGTCAGTTCTTACCGAAACCGCGAGTATTTTATCGAAAACATCTATTCCTTCTATCAGAACAGCATCCGAATAAGGAACGATCGTTTCCCATTCGGGCATTGAAGAGGCATCAGCTGAAGCCTGCATTACCGAATAGTTCTCACCCTCTGCATTGGTGAGAATGTAGAACATGTTCCCGATCGGTTCAATGTAGTATTCAAGATCATCTGTTCTTGGATGGACTACCAGGAAAGAATCTCCGGGGGCCGCGGCTGACAGTACTCTGCACTCGGATTCGAGCGTGCTCGAGGTTGATATGATGACCCACCGTCCGTCATTGGAGTTCCAGACCGACGGCCAGAAAGTGAGGTCATCCTCCATGTATACGCATGCCTCGTCATCGCATCCGATCGACCTGCGCATGATCCTGTCCGTTCTTCCCATCTGGTCGTTCAATCCGTAGAAGACCATCCTTGAATCCGCTGCCCATGCCATGTCACCGGAAGCATTGTGGATCCTGTCCAGCACCTGTCCCGTCCGGATGTCCTGAAAAACAAGCGTGTTCCAGTGCCCGCCTGTAGTATCAAATGCCCAGGCAAGGATTGAATTGTCAGGACTGACGCTCATCTCTTCAACCCGGAAGTATTCCCTCCCGATTGCAAGTAGATTCTCGTCCAGCAGTACTTCAGGTTCTCCGTCGGGATCTCTTCTCCTGAAGTTCACGCTGTAATCATCACCCTCCCTGTATTCGTACCAGTACCAGTAGCCGTTTCTGTAGTAAGGTACAGAACTGTCTTCCTCGGAAATTCTCTCCCGCATTTCCATCACAAGCGTGTCGATCAGAGCTGCATATTCACTGAGCATGAAGTCTGAAAAGGCATTCTCGGCTTCCAGGTACTCGGTTACTCCAGGGTCTTCAATATCCCTGAGCCAGTAGTAGTTATCTATACGCGTATGGCCGTGAGCAGTGATTTCATATGGAACGATATCCGCGACAGGTGGCTGCAGTGAAATGAGCACAATGGGTATAAGTCTCACAAGAGTTATCATGATTGCCTCCTGAGTGTAATGCTTCAGTAGGGATTGTATATTTTGGATTATACTACAATTAGAAAAATCCGAATGTGAACCGACCCGCCCCAGGGAACTCCATTTGCTATTTTCGTATTAGAAGGTCAAAGGACATAATTGACATCTATTAGCCTGAAAGTTATATCAAAATTAGTTTATTGCTCAGCACGTTGAATCTGTTTTAAATTCAGGTGAACCTCCCGAGATCATCAGAACCTGACTGCAAGGAGTAGTATCATGACTCTATATATTATCCTGATGTCCTTCCTTCTCAGTTCAACTCAATCATCCGATGCGGGACAGGATTCGTATACCATCTCAAATGAATACCTGACGGCTGTTATTACGGCGGTTCAGACTGATTCCAGAGCGGGATCTCTTCTGGAGCTTGTTGATATACAGACCGGAGTGGATTTTGCTGAAGGGGGTCAGTACGGAAGTGTACACAGCGGTGATTTCGTGCCGCGTGATGGAACAGTCATCCTTAACAGCGCATCCTGTGCCACATTCATATCGACCGGAATGGCAAGTTACTCATCGGGTGTAAGACTTCCGATCAGCATAAGTACAACGTACCGTCTTACGGGAAGAGCTCTGGAAATCACTTACCAGATAACGGCTACTAGTAATGTTGAATTGTCAGATCCTCTGGAAGCGGATTTCGGACTTAAGCCGTATCTTGACAAACATATCAAATTCAGGAATCAGACCATTTTTCAGGACAGGTGGAACGAGCTCGATGGAAACCATACTCTGATCCGGGTTTCAGGTGATCAGATTGTCTTCTGCTACAGCCCATACTGTGAGCTGGATGCCACTTTCGTATTTCCCAATCCTTCAAAGGCGATTCTGGCGGTTTCCGCGGAGGATTATCCGAACAACGAGTACCTGAGCCTGAGGTTCTTCGATACAACCGAACCATTCGGCTCCTGTACCGGCCCCGATCTTCACTCGAGGCTCGGTCCGGGCAACTCCAGCACTTATTATATGCAGATGTCGCTGGACAGCGCTTTCATACCTGTGTATTTCTCCACACACCCGCATATGTATGAGAGATCCGCAAGCTGGATTCTTGATGAGATCCCCATGCTGCATCCTCAACAGGGTTACATGTGGGATTTCTCCGAAACCTCCTCCGGCAGTGAATACATCAGTGCATGGGTAATACGCCTTCTTGAAGATCACCCCGAGATGAAGATGAATATTCTTGTTCTGGGCGATGGTATTCTGCAGGATAACTGCGATTCAATGTGGTACGAACCCGGATGGGAGCACAGCTGGTCGCACTGGCACTGTACCTGGAGGATAGCCACCGAGGCACCGGAGGATTACAAGCAATGGATGATCAATATTCAGAATGACGTTTATCCATGGGCTGACAGAGTCAATCTCGGTTTTCACGGGTACCACCATACACCCTCACCTGATTCCGCCTGGGACCCGTTCCATGAGTTCATTACATTTGAATTTGAGGAGCACCAGGAGCGTCTGGACATGATATCCAGTGATTTCAGCTCCATCGGCCTGAATCCCCAGCAGACTATGTATACCATCAGACCCCCCGGTAATGCGACAAGTCTCAGCGCATTATGGGCCATGATCGACCATGGCGTAAAGTTTTACAGCGCCGGAACCCGGTACGTTCAGTGGATGGCGGGAGAGTGGTTCTGGGACATGTACCTCTCAAGGTACGAAACCCCGGGTGGCCGCATGTGGGGCACAAACACCAACTGGTGGGGAGATTACAGTCAGCTGATGCCGTACATATATCTCTCTACGGTCATGGACAGGGGGAAGCACGCTCTTCTCGGAGGGCATCCCGGAGCGATGTGGAACTTCGGTCAGGAGTACGCTTACCAGAGGATAGACAGTTTGTGTGCATCCCTGGAGGATGATTATTCCAATTTCGGCTGGCTATTCCCTGTTGAGTATGCTGAATTCATGGAGGAATCCTTCGCTATAAGAGTGGACAGTATCAGAAACGATGAGAATTCCGCAAGTATCTTCTTTACAGGCGAAACAAGCACAGGCCAGACGCTCGTTGCCCGTCTTCCAACCTATGTTATCGTCGAGAACGTGCTGATCGACGGAGTGGCGGTATTTTGGGAGGATTACGGTGACAAAAGGATCTTCCTGAATGCTGACGGTCTGGAAAATGGTTCACATGAGGCTGTCATAAGCTGGTTCCCGCTGGGCATCAGCCAGGAGGGTTCCGGTACCGGCAGCAGTCTCAGCCTCTCAGTCGCTAATCCCTCGGGACGCTCGATTAATGTTACTGTTGGAGGTTTGCGGATCGGAGAGGATTTCCAGCTGCAGCTTTTCGATATGGCGGGCAGAATGATTAATTCACAGCGCTCCACCGGGACAGGAGACGAAACAGAAGTTCTTCTGCAAACCTCATCCGGTGCCAGCGATGGGATGTACTTCCTGCGGGTTCAGACAGGGAATTCAACTGCAACCTGTAAGGTGATAATAATCGGCGGGTAGGGAAGTCCTTTCCTGAAATGTATGCTCTCATATCTCTGATATTCCTGATAAAGAGACTGCATTCAAGGTCTTACTGCAAGAGTTACAAGTTCATATATTAAGCAGTAGAGATACGATTGTGCTTCGGACAAATGTTATTCCGGAAGAGGTTAATTTGAAAGAGAAGAGAAAAGGAAAACGGGTAGTTATTTCCGCTTCCGAGAGGGTGAGTATGCTTCCGCCGTACCTGTTCGCACAGATAGACAGGCAGAAGGAAGCAGCTATGAGGAAGGGTATGGAACTTATCGATTTCGGTATCGGTGACCCGGATATGCCTACTCCTTCGGATATAGTGAAAGAAGCACGGGAAGCTGTTACAGTACCTTCCTATCATAGATATCCAAAGGGTGCCGGAAGTGAGTTTTTCCTTGATGCTGTGAGGAACTGGATGAGGGAGCAGTTCGGGGTGTCGATCGATGACGGCCTGGATGTGGGAGCCGTCATCGGAACCAAGGAGGGCATCGCCCATGTTCCGATCTTCTTCTGCAATCCGGGGGATTTCGTACTTGTTCCAAATCCAGGCTATCCTGTTTACAGGGCTTCTGCCATACTTGCGGACGCGATTCCCGTTGATCTGCCTCTTCTGAGGGAAAATGGATTCGTACCTGATCTTAAATCCCTGGCAAAGGAAGTGGTCGACAGCACCAGGCTGATTTTTCTCAACTATCCCAATAACCCCACCGGAGCTGTCCTCACGCTTGATCAGATGAAAGAGATAGTAGAATGGGCAAGGCGGGAAGATGTACTGATAGTCAGTGATAATTCGTACAGCCACATAAGATTCGACGGGAAGCCTCCGGCCTCGTTCCTTCAGATACCGGGCGCCGGGGATGTCTGCCTTGAATTCCACAGTCTTTCCAAAACATTCAACATGACAGGATGGAGAGTCGGATTCGCAGCAGGCGGCAGGAATCTCGTACAGACCTTCATGGGTGCCAAGGAGAATATCGATTCAGGAGTATTCACAGTGGTTCAGAAAGCTGCAGAGAAAGCTCTCTACTCAAATACCTCATGTTTTTTCGACATCTATGCAAAGCGGAGAGAAGTGCTGGTGGAAGGTCTGAGGAAGCTCGACTGGGATGTCTGTGAATCTCCGGGCACCTTTTACGTATGGGTTAAGCTTCCAAAGGATACTCAATCCATGCGATTCGCCCGCAAGCTTATAGCTCATACCGGTATTGTTGTTACACCCGGAAGCGGTTTCGGTACTTACGGCGAAGGGTATATCCGCTTTGCCCTTACAATACCCGAAGAATCCATTTACCAGGCAATAGGAAGACTTGAGCAGAAGGAGCTTTTCAGACATAAAATACAGGCATGGTTGAAAAAAGGAGCCGAATGAAGGGCAGACTTGTGCTGAAGAATATCATCCTCAGACTGAGGCTGGGGGTGGGAACCCATGAGAAGGTGTCTTCCAGGGATGTCCCCATTACCGCAGTCTGGACAGGAGATGTTGCCGGTGGCCCTTCAATTGATTACGCTGATGTTTGTGAAGTCCTGAAGGAATTCAATGAGATGGAATACGATTACATTGAGGATCTGGCATCGGATATTCTGAGCCTGCTGCGGAGGGAATATCCTGACGGTCACTGGGGGGTGACCATAACGAAACCTTTCCCGCCGGTTTCGCTGAAGCTTGAATCCGTTTCATTCACTGTTGAGGGAGGGGGGATTCAGAGTGGCTGAGTTTGCCCTTGGAATGGGAAGCAATCTTGAGGACAGGATCAGGAACCTTACCGAAGGTATTCGTTACCTGCTATCGAGGGCCAGAATGGGTCCATTCAGACTGTCAGGAGTTTACGAATCACCTCCTATAGAAGGAGTCGAAGGCGGCAGTTTCCTGAACTGCGTCTTCGCGGGCAGCTTCTATGGATCTGTTGAAGAACTGCAGAAGGACTGCAGAGAGGCGGAAATCCTGATGGGTTCCATGGTCAGGAAGGAAAATTCCCCCCGAACTCTTGACGTCGATCTGCTTTTCTTCGGGAATACCATCATGAACGAGGAAAAGCTGACCCTGCCTCACCCTGGGATCCGAAGGAGAAGATTCGTGCTTTTACCCCTTTCTGAAGTATGGCTCAGACAGATTCCAGGATTGAAAGCTACACCCGTGGAACTTCTTAACACGTGTTCAGACAAAAGCAGTCTTATAAAGGTCTATGACATGCCTGTCAGAGGCTGCTTCTGGGAGGTTCCCAGCTGACGGCTGATTTCAGTTACGTGGTTGTTGAAGGTCCCATCGGAGTGGGCAAAACAACTGTATGCACTCTGCTGGCGTCCAGCTGGAAAGCCGGAACTATCCTTGAAGAAGTCGAAGAGAATCCATTTCTTCCGCGGTTTTACAGGAACAGAAAAGCATGGGCATTTCAGACTCAGCTGTTCTTCATGCTCAGCCGGTACAGGCAGCAGAAGAAGCTTGCACAGCTCGACCTGTTCAAGAAGAAGTTCGTTGCCGATTACATGTTCGCGAAGGACAGGATATTCGCCTCCATCAACCTCCAGGATGATGAGTTCGCCCTTTACGAGAAACTGTCCGCAACGCTGGATTGCGATATTCCTCAGCCTGACCTTGTGATATACCTTCAGGGTTCATGCGATTCCCTTCTGAGAAGAATATCCAGTCGCGGCAGATCCTTTGAAAACGATATCAGCCGCTCATACCTCGAGAAGCTGATCGATGCCTACAACGATTATTTCTTCAGAGCAAGAAAGCATCCTGCGCTTGTAGTCAACACAGATCATGCCGATTTCAGGCAAACTGGTGATGATTTCAGCCGACTTCTGGAGGCTATCGAGAATCATACAGGGGGTATTGAAAGCTTCGTTCCAAGGCTTGGCGACCGGAGATGACGGACTTTACTGTTCTTCGAACCGCCGAACAGGTGGGGAAGCTTGTGGTAAAGTGGCGCAAGGCAGGTATGAGAATCGGATTCGTGCCTACCATGGGAGCGCTTCACAAGGGGCATCTCAGCCTTGTTTCCCTGGCACTTGGAGAAACCGATAGAGTTATCGTTTCGATATTTGTAAACCCTGCCCAGTTCGACCGTGGAGATGATCTTGAATCCTATCCCGGTACCTGCGATGAAGATTTGATGAAACTTGATGACGCGGGTGCTCACTGTGTGTTCCTCCCATCAGCAGACGAGATCTATCCGGAAGGATTCTCGACCTCTGTTCATGTTTCCGGTCTGACCGACACCCTCTGCGGGAAGTACAGGCCGGGACATTTCGATGGGGTTGCGACCGTCTGTGCCGTTCTCTTCGATATAGTGCGGCCTGACATCGCTGTCTTCGGAAGAAAGGATGCCCAGCAGCTGGCCGTTGTCAGAAGAATGGTTGATGACCTCAGACTTGGAGTCGAGGTCCTTGTCGGGGAAATAGTAAGAGAACCCGACGGCCTTGCGATGAGTTCGAGGAACTCGAATCTCAATCCCGAGGAAAGGGTACAGTCAGCGGTTATTCACGGAGGATTGTCAAAGGCTTCCGAACTGGTTGCAGAAGGGGTAAGGGACGCAGACCGGATTTGCGATGCAGTGCGTGAGTTCATCGGCATGGCTCCTCTGGCATCGATACAGTATCTGGGACTTGTTGACCCGGAAACCATGATGCACGTTGAAAAGCTCAACGCCCCCGGTCTTCTTGCAGTTGCTGTATATTTCGGCAATACGAGACTGATCGATAACGTTATTCTGAAACCGGACCGTTCCTGAAAAGGAGGATCTATTTTGCACAGGTGCTTTCTAGGAGCTAAACTGCACAGAATGGTGATAACCGAAGCCGATCTGAATTATGTGGGTTCGATAACCATTGACAGCGACCTTCTTGACATGTCCGGAATACTTCCCGGTGAAAGGGTCATGGTTGCTGACATAGAGAGCGGCGCGAGGTTTGAGACCTACGTTCTGGAAGGCGGAAGGGGAAGCGGGATCATCTGTATCAACGGTGCGGCGGCCAGGCTGGTTCACCCGGGGGACAGGGTGATCATCCTGCAGTACGTATGGGTTGACGATGATGAAGCCCCCCCCGAAGCAAGAGTAGTGATTGCGGATGGCAGGAATCAGAACCCCTCACTGCTCGACTTATGACAGCCTGTATCATTCTTGCTGCAGGGAAGGGAAAGAGGATGGAATCACCTCTTCCAAAGGTGGTCCATCCGGTTCTTGGGGTTCCGATGGTGATCATGGTGGTAAGGCGGGCAATTGAAGCCGGTCTTGAAAACCCGATCGTAGTTGTCGGCTACGGCAGGGAAAGTGTTATTCCACTGCTTGAGCTGGAGGGAGTTCCGTGGGCTGTTCAGGAGGAGCAGCTGGGAACTGCACATGCTGTTGTCTGCGGAATGGAGGATGTTACCGCGGATAGCGTAACCGTTCTGCTCGGTGACGTTCCACTTCTGAAAAGCAGCACTGTTTCAGAACTTGAGGAATCCCGTAGAAAAGCAGGAGCCGCAATAGCGGTGCTTTCTACATGTCCACCTGATCCATCGGGATACGGAAGGATCATCCGGAACGGCGATCTTCTTCAGGCTATAGTTGAAGAGAGGGATTGCTCCGCACAGCAGCTGGAGATCGGAGAAATAAACACAGGACTTATGTCATTTGACGGTGCTGTGCTGTCAGAACTGCTGAGGGAGATCAGAACCGATAACGACCAGGGAGAATATTACCTGACGGATGCCGTTTCTGTTGCCGTGAGCAGGGGAATGCCCTGCATTTCTGTACTTGCGGGAGACTACAGTGAAGTAACCGGTGTGAACAACCGCCTGCAGCTTGCCTGCGCAACTGAAAACCTCCGGCAGCGTGTTCTTGACGCACACATGACCGGTGGAGTTAACATTCCCGACCCCGGCGGTGTATGGATAGAGGAATCTGTCGGGATCGGTACAGGTGTTTCAATTGGAAGGTCGGTAAGACTCACAGGAAAGACGGTGATAGGTGATTACTGCGCTGTAGGAGATGGAAGCATTCTGATAGATACTGAGGTGCCATCCGGCACGGTTATGAAACCTTATTCCGTAATGGGATGGAGGGCTGACCGTTGAAGCATCTTGCCGCTCCCTGGAGAAGTGCATACGTTACCGGCTCTCAGCCGGAGAACGGATGCGTGCTTTGCAGAATCGGCAGTGAACGCAGGAAGGATAGAGAGAACTACGTTCTGCACCGCGAAAGCGGTTTTTTCGTTGTACTTAACAGATACCCCTATATAAATGGTCATCTGATGATAGTACCTGTGAGACACGCGGAGGATTTATCCAGACTTGACGGCAGTGAACTTGATACACTGATCAGGCTGGTGGTGAGGTGCGAAAAAGCACTTGCTGAAGGTATGAGCTGTATGGGAATGAACGGAGGATGGAATCTGGGCGGCTGTGCCGGAGCAGGAATTGAGGGTCATATACATATTCATATGCTTCCAAGATGGTCCGGTGATACGAATTTTATGACCACTGCAGCTGAAACAAGAGTAGTCTCGGCTTCACTTGAGAACAGTTACAGCAGACTGGAACCATTTTTTAACCTGGAGGTTGATTAACCGATGACAGCAGGCGGAGGATTCCCCTGGAGATGGATTATTGCCGGGCTGGCAGTTGCAGTTATTGCAACAACCGTACTCATCCCGCCACCTGGAACAGCCCCGGAAGAGGAAAGTACGGTTGATACCATTGAAACGGACTTTGTAGAGGAGAATGAGCCGACCGGGGAAGTCTGTGTTCCTGATTCGATCCGGGTTCTTGTTCTTAACGGAACTTCGATCGATGGACTGGCAAGCAGAACCCAGCGCCAGCTCCTCCGATCCTCCTCCGATTCTACAGTCATTCTTACTCCTCTCGATCCCTCGGATACCGATCTGAAACCTTACGAGGAAACCATCCTCATATCCCATCTGGCCGATATTTCGGCCGCAAGGGTAATAGCAGATATCCTTGGCAGACCGGAAGACTGCATTGTATGGGAAGTCCCTGCCGGAAATGCCCCCATAACAGTGGATGTGACAGTTTGCATCGGTTACGATAT
Source organism: Candidatus Aegiribacteria sp. (assembly GCA_030610085.1). Lineage (GTDB taxonomy): Bacteria > Fermentibacterota > Fermentibacteria > Fermentibacterales > JCC-6 > Aegiribacteria. The sequence continues at coordinate 9,567 of JAUWSL010000009.1, read as the reverse complement.
CGGGGAAATGATTCCCGACATTGAATAATTCCCATGAGAACTCTGGAGGTGTTTTTTGTCAAGAGAAATTCTTGATACTTTTGTAGAAGCAATTCGTCAGCGTCACGGCTACAGGATCATCGCTCTGGATATGAGCGAAGTGCCCCTTACAATGGAGGTTTTCCTTCTGGTTACCGCAGAGAACAGGATACATGCAAGAGCTATTGCGGATCATGTACAGGAAACCGCAGGAAGGAATGGCTTTAGAAAGCATCACATTGAAGGTTACGATGAAGGCAGCTGGATCCTTATTGATTACATCGATCTGGTTGTTCACATTTTCCTTCCCGAAACAAGAGAATATTACGATCTTGAAATGCTCTGGAGCGATGTACCAAGTATTGCATACGATGATGTGGAGGAACCGCCGGATGATGACTCCAGCCACCCTGAGGAATGAGCTGGAGCGCGTTCTGGAATCTTCAGTCCGCAGTATCTGGGGGGAAATAATACCTGATGATTTTCGTGCAGTTGTATCCGGGTCGAACAATCTGGAATTCGGAGACCTCTCGTGTCAGGCTGCGATGAGGCTTGCAGCGATCGTAAAGGATAATCCCCGCTCAGTTGCCGGGATGATCACCGAAACCCTTCCGGAGAGTATAGAGGGAATAGCAGTTGTCAGTATCGATGGCCCTGGATTTATCAATTTCACATTTTCTGATGATTACCTTGCGTTCACCGCCTTCAATCTGGCTTCCTCAGGACTGAAACCTTTTATACCTGATTCTGGAACCGGGAGAGAAGCACTTGTAGAATTCGTAAGTTCCAATCCAACCGGACCGCTTACAGTCGGCCATTGCCGACAGGCTGTCCTTGGCGAAACCATCAGCATTCTGCTTGTAGCTTCAGGATGGAACGTAAGCCGCGAGTACTACTTCAACGATGCCGGAAGGCAGATGACCCTTCTAGGTGAATCACTTGCCGCGAGGTACTTGTCCGCTGAAAGCGGCGAAGCGGCGATTCCCGAAGGCGGTTATCATGGGGACTATATTATTGAGTGGGCTTCGGACCTGAAGGCCTTCCACGGAACCGGACTGAAATGGGAGACTGACAGAGATACCTTTATTCGATTTGCCGAAGAGAAAGCCATGGAGATGATACGATCGGACCTTTCCCTCCTCGGCATAGAATTCGACAGATATTTTGCAGAGAGCGAGCTGATACCTGAGGCTGTGACGGATACGATCGAAAGGCTGTCCGGAATCACAGTTGATGGCAAGAGCCTCGTTTACCAGGGTGATTCGGGGAAACTATGGCTCAGGTTCACCGCCCTCGGACGGCCGAATGACAGGGTAATGATGCGGGATGACGGTACGTATACGTACAGGATGCCCGATATCGCCTACCATCTTGACAAGTTCTCCCGGAACTACGACCTGATAGTTGATATCTTCGGAGCGGATCATCTGGATACAAGCCGGGATGTTACAGCTGCACTTGAATGCCTTCTCGGAAGAGAGAACGTTTCTGAAAAGCTGAGGATTATCATCCATCAGTTCGTTTCTCTTGTGAAGGATGGCAGGAAAACTAAGATGTCAACCAGATCTGGAGATTTTGTTACGCTCAGGGAACTTATTAACGATGTCGGTTCGTCCGATGTTACAAAGTACCTTTTCCTGACAAGAAGAGCTGAAGCCCAGATGGATTTCGACCTTGATCTTGCGAGAAAGCAGTCCAGCGAGAATCCGGTATACTATGTCCAGTACGCCCATGCGAGAATAGCAGGTTTACTCCGCACCGCCGGGGAAGCTGGAGTAAGCTCACCGCAGGAGTTCTCCAGCGGTCTGTACGAACTTCTCGAAGGTGAGTATGAGCGCGAGCTGATGCGTCTTCTTGAATCCGTACCTGTTAATGTCGCTGCGGCCTCTGACGAAATGGAGCCGCACAGGCTGACGGAGATGCTCGCAGACCTGGCCACAGGGTTTCACAGGTTCTACCAGCATGTGCGGGTTATCGATACTGAAAGCATGGAGATCTCCGCTGCCCGACTGATGCTCTGCGAGGCTTGCAGACGCTGTGTAAGCGATCTTCTGGGAATACTTGGAGTGGATGCTCCTGATAGAATGTAAATCAACAATCAACTTGGTGAACAGGATGGGTTTATTATGGCACTTCTGGTAGTTGGTTCCGTCGCTCTTGATACAGTTACGACTCCAGCGGGAAAGGTTGAGGAAACCCTGGGCGGCTCTGCTATCTATTTCTCTCTTGGAGCCGGATGTTTCGATGTTGTCAGGATAGTTGGGGTTGTCGGACCGGATTTTCCAGTATCCGAAAAAAGATTCCTGGCGGAACGCAGAATAGATGTAAGGGGTCTGACTACAGGCCAGGGTCCCACATTCCGCTGGGAGGGCGTGTACGGCCCCGATTTCGGAAACGCGCGAACGATAAGGACTGAGCTGGGCGTATTCGCCAGTTTTGAACCGAACCTTCCGGATGATTATGTAAATACTCCATGTATCTTCCTTGCAAACATCGATCCTGTTCTGCAGCTCCAGGTGCTGCAGCAGGTTCGCAATCCCCGCTGGATAGCTGTAGATACCATGAATCTCTGGATAGACCAGCAGAGGGACAAAGTCCTGGAAGTCTTCAGCAAGGTTGATATCGTTTTTGTCAACGCTTCCGAATCGCTGCAGATATCCCGAAAGAAGAATCTCTTTGATGCTGCCGGCTTCATTATCAGCACCGGACCACGCTACGCCGTTATTAAAATGGGTGCTGCCGGCGCTATGATCTTTGGAGGGAATGAACCTTTCGTTCTTCCTGCTTATCCGCTGAAAAAGGTTATTGACCCGACCGGAGCGGGGGACACCTTCGCCTCCGGGATGCTTGGGTACCTCGCCGGCTGCGACAGCGATCTTGATTTTGAAAGCATGAAGAAGGGGCTGGCGTATGGATCGGTAAATGCCAGCTACGCCTGCAGCGGCTTCGGTGTGGAGAAGCTCCGGGAGTTGACCCGTGATGATATCGATTCAAGAATGGAATACTACCTTTCAACAAACCAGCTTGGGGAATTCAGAATATGAAACCGGTTGATTATCGGAGCAGCGGAGTCGATATCCAGGAGGGAGAAAAGGCTATAGCCCTGATGAAGGCTCAGGTGAGAAAGACCTTTACGAAGGATGTCCTCTCCGACCTGGGTCACTTCGGAGGACTGTACAGGGCTGATTTCAGCAATTTGAAGGAACCTGTCCTTGTAGCCAGCACGGACGGTGTAGGCACCAAGCTCAAAATCGCCGGTATGATGGGAACGTACGGGACTGTCGGCAGTGATCTTGTTAACCACTGTGTTAACGATATCCTCGTTCAGGGAGCATCACCGCTGTTTTTCATGGATTACATAGCGTGCGGCAGGCTTAGCGCTCCCATCGTCGCCGAAATAGTCACCGGGCTTGCAGGCGCCTGCGGTGAGAATGGATGTGTACTTCTCGGTGGAGAGACGGCTGAGATGCCGGGTTTTTACAGCGAAGGCGACTACGATGTGGCCGGGACCATAATAGGGCTGGTGGAGAAGGATATGATAGTCGACGGCTCGGATATACGCCCGGGGATGATCATTCTCGGTCTTCCATCGAACGGGCTGCATACGAACGGGTATTCCCTTGCCAGAAAGGTGATCTTCGAGACCGCAGACCTGTCTCCTTCCGACAGTCACCCTCTTCTCGAGGGCAGAACATTGGGGGAAGCTCTGCTTGCAGTTCACAGGAGTTACCTCGGAAGCCTTGAATCACTGCTGAAGGAAAAGCTTGTCAAAGGCATAGCGCACATTACCGGAGGCGGTATTCCGGGAAATCTATCCAGGATACTGCCTGCCGGCTGCGGTGCCCTGATAAGGCCGCAATGGAAAGTACCTGCGATATTCGAGGTGATCCGTGAACTGGGGCAGGTGGAGACCTCCGAGATGAGAAAAGCGTTCAATATGGGGGCTGGCATGCTTCTGATCGTGGATGAAGGTGAGAGGGACAGGACAATGGAGCTACTGGGGATATCGGGAGAAGAGCCTTTCATTGCCGGAGAGATTCAAAGCGGTGAAGGAATAACATTTGAAGACTGATATCCTGTAACCGGGACGAGGAGCAGACAGTTTCATCGATTCAGGCAGAATCATTGAAATAAATGGGAACTGATGAGTTATGTTTTGAGTGAATATCGACATGGCTGGAAATCGATTTTCCTGTTGCTGTGCATCTTCACTTTTGCCATCTTATGCTACAGCACCATCATCCCTTCGTACTTTCTTTCAGATGATTTCACGCTTATCAGCCGCGTCTCACAAGAGGGGATGTTCAGCACCTGGAGTGAGGACACAGGTGGTTTTTTCAGGCCTGTAACGATCTTCTCCTATCTGGCAGATCTGAAGATATGGAAGCTCAACCCCGCTGGATATCACCTGACGAACATCTTCTTCCATGCACTTGCGGGTTTTGCACTGTTCCTGCTGACCCGGAATCTCTTCAAAATGTGGGGATTGACAAAAAAGGCACTTCCGGCTTTTCTCACCGCATGCCTGTTTGTAGCATTACCTTCTCACTCCGAGTCCGTATCATGGATATCTGGCAGGACAGATGTCATATCCTCAGCCTTCGGACTCTTTTCACTGTTTTCCTTTTCTGTTCTTATACAGAAACGTTCGATTTCGCTGAGCGTTCTTTCCATCCTGCTTTTTGCCACCGGCCTGCTTGCCAAGGAGAATATTGTAATCCTCCCGCTCATCTGGTTTGCTCTTCTTGCAGGAAACAAACTGGCAAAAGGAAACCGGCCCTCGCCTCATTCACTCTGGACCCTTTTCACATCTTTTCTCTGTCTGCTCGTTTATCTGCTTGTTCGAAAGATGATTCTTGGGAATTTCATCGGTGGACTTGGAACAGAACGTCATCTGGGGCTATTTGATATTCAATCCATTGGCAATCTCCTGCGTTACATGGTCCGTACATTTCTTCCGGCGCTTCCACACAGCAGCATCAACTTCTTCGAGTCTCATTTCATACTTCTTGTAAGCGGCGCGGCAGCTTCCATTCTGATAGTTGCGCTTATTGTAAGACACAGGGGTTCCTTTGCAGGAAAAAGGATCATCCTTTTCCTGATGCTCGCAATATGCTTCCTGATATGCCTTCTTCCCGTAATGACATTGAAAGTGTCCCTGTTTGATACTCTTTCGGAGAGATTCCTTTATCTGCCCAGCGCTTTTGCTTCAATTCTTCTCGTCATCGGTGTGTTTACACTGATTCCGAATAGAACAGTGTCCATAATTGTTCTCTCAGTACTGATCGTACTGGAATTCTCCGCCCTTCAGTGGATCAATACCCGCTGGATCACCGCCGGCAGACTCTCCCGGCGAATCGCAGGCGAAGTGTCACTGGTAAATCCGGACAGTACGGTTATCCTGAATATTCCTGACAACTTCCAGGGAGCTTATGTATTTCGAAGCGGTCTAACTGAAGCTTCCAGTATTTTTCTTGGTACCGAGATGGGAAATGAATACAGGATTATCAGCACTCACAATCTGCACTCGATATCCGATACAATTCAAACACTCATTGATTCAGGTTGTATAACACTTGTCCTCCCGCAGTTTCTGGAATTCTGCGAGACCCCCGATCAGGGATCCGGGCTGCAGCTTGACGGCAATACTCTGATTATCAGGAATCCGGGGTTTTCATCGTTCATGTTCTTCAGCCAGGGCAGCATGCATCTTATTCAGAACGATATTAACCTGTTACAGATAAATTGAATCAACTTGTACTGTGCTGACCCCAATATCCTTATATCTGGAAAACCTTACGAAAAAAAAGGAGGTTCGCATGCAGGAACAGAACGATTGTGGACGTTGTCATGCCCTCCCCCGGTACGCCATGACAGAATGCGTTCCCCATTTGCATATGTCCTCCTTCTTCCCTGAAAACCCCTACTTCACTATAAGGGTGTCAACACACCGGGTTGATGATCACAGAATGGAATCGGTTATACGTGATATTGACCTGGAAGTATTTAAGGTGGTATCGTCTTCTGAGTGGAGAAATAAGGAAAGCCGGGACAAATTACCTGTTGCTTGATATGAGGATGTAAATGCACAGAGGTCTGATTGAAGAGCTTGTTCGGAAGAACGATTCGAGAATACTCCTGGCCGTGATTGACGGGCTGGGAGATATATCAATCGAGGAACTCGGCGGGAGGACACCGCTGGAAGCAGCAATAACTCCCGAAATGGACAGTCTGGCGGCGGGTGGAGCACTCGGTGTACATATCCCTGTTGCCAGAGGCATTACTCCCGGCAGCGGACCTGCCCACCTCGGGCTGTTCGGATATGATCCGGTTACCTGTCAGGTCGGCAGAGGTATGCTTGCGGCATTGGGAGTCGGTTTCGACCTGAAGCACGGGGACCTTGCAGCCAGGATAAATTTCTGCACATTGAACGAAGATGGAATCGTAACCGACAGAAGAGCGGGCAGGATATCCACTGAAAAGTGTGTAGAACTTGTTGAAATGCTCGCAGATATAAGAATCAAAGGTGTCGAGATATTCGTGATCCCTGTCAAGCAGCACAGGGCATGCGTTGTATTTCGGGGCAGTGGTCTCCTCGATGATCTGGAGGACACCGATCCGGGGCTGGCAGGTCAAAGACCCGTCCGTGTGACCGGTTCAGGCAAATCCCACAGGATCGTCAGGGAGTTTCAGCGGAAAACCGCGAGGATCCTGAAGAACCGCAATCCTGCCAATTTCATACTTATGAGAGGTTTTACCCTTTACAGAGAATTTCCATCTGTAGAAGAACGGTTCGGCCTCACCGCTGCCGCGGTGGCGCTGTATCCCATGTACAGGGGTGTTGCAGGGCTGGTGGGAATGGATATCATGAAATGTTCATCAGATGATATACCGGGGCAGGTAAAAGCCGTAAAAAAAGGACTTGAAAGCGGTCATGATTTTATTTTCCTTCATCATAAACCCGCAGACAGTGCGGGTGAGGACGGAAACATCCAGGCCAAGATCAGCGCCATAGAGGAATTCGACAGGGCATTGCCCTCGTTTCTGGACCTCGGCTTTGATGTTGTATGCATCACAGGAGACCACAGTACTCCCTGCACCATGAAACTACACAGCTGGCATTCGGTGCCTGTACTTATCCATGGGGGACCCCAGAGATCGGGGTACAGCTCTGCATTCTCGGAGAAACAGGCTCTTTCCGGAGCTCTGGGTTCGTTCATGTCAACCGAAATAATGCCCCTTCTTCTGGCATCGGCTGGAAAACTGGCAAAATTCGGCGCTTAAGATGAGCAGCGGCGCTCTTGTCGCACTGTCAGGCGGGGTGGATTCTTCCTATGCCCTTTCACTCTGTGTTGAACGCTACAGTCATGTAAGGGCTGGCTACGTCGATACTTCCGGCTGCGGTATTCCTTCTGAAGTTAAGAATACCGCCGGTGCCGCCGGAGTTGAGCTTGTTATTGTAGACGCGATGGAGACATTCCAGCAGGAAGTCATTCTCTGGTCTGCAAAGATGCTTTCACTGGGGTTGACCCCCAATCCCTGCGCCAGGTGCAACGCGACAACAAAACTCCTTTCTCTGCATGAGATACTCAAGCCGTCTGAAACACTTGTTACCGGCCATTACGCCAGGAAGGACGGTGAACTTGTAATGCGCGGTACCGATGCGAAGAAGGATCAGAGTTATTTCCTTTCCATGGTGACACGTGAAATACTGAGAGACTGCACATTCCCTCTGGGAGACATGCTGAAGGAGAACGTCCGCAGGGAGGCATCACGCCTGAACATCCCATTCAGGAAAAAGGAAAGCATGGACCTGTGTTTCAACCTTACCGCAGAGGGGGATAAACCTGGAAAGGTCATTGATCTTTCAGGGAGGGAAGCAGGCAGGCATGACGGCATTGGGAATTTTACCGTCGGCCAGAGGAAGGGACTTGGAGCCCATGGAAGAAAGATGTACGTGGTTGCTGTTAATCCTCTTGAAGGTACAGTCACTATCGGCGGAAGGAAGGATCTGCTTTCGACAGGATGCACCGCGGTGCAAATGAACTGGTTCGTAAAACCGTCGCGGTTTCCCGCTTCCGTCCTGGTTCAGACAAGGTACAGGAGAAAAGCTGTGCCGGCGATCCTTGATCACAGAGACCACAGCCTTCATATTGAGTTCGGCAGACCTCAGGAGGCTGTTGCGCCGGGGCAGGTCTGTGCTTTATATCTGAACAGTTCGGTGATAGGAGGAGGTATAATCTCCTCTACAGAACAGTCCGATTGGAAAAGTGATGAAGAATGAACTTATCAGTGAGATACTGAGGCTGAAGGACGAAAAGGACGCGGTAATCCTTGCCCACAGCTATCAGCCGCCGGAAATACAGGATATAGCCGATCATGTCGGGGATTCCCTGCAGCTGAGCCTTACGGCAGCCTCAACTGAATCTTCGGTGATCGTTTTCTGCGGTGTTAAATTCATGGCGGAGACTGCGCATATCCTATCTCCGGACAAGACGGTCATCCTTCCCGAGCTGGATGCAGGATGCCCCCTTGCTGACTGCATAGAGGTGCCAGCTCTCCGGTCCCTTCAGAAGTTGCATCCTGATGCTCTGACGGTTCTGTACGTAAACTCCCCGGCAGATGTAAAAGCCGAGAGTTACGCCTGCTGCACTTCAGCGAACGCGCTTGAAGTAGTTGAAAGTGCTCCATCCGATGAGATTATTTTTGCTCCTGATCGGAACCTTGGAACCTTCATATCAAGAAAATCCGATAAAACCTTTCATATCTGGAACGGAGCCTGCAGAAGCCATGCTGTTGCGGACTTGCAGGATATAAAGGCCAGAATGGATGAATGGCCGGACGCCGAACTCCTTGTGCATCCGGAAACCCCTCCCGAGATTTGGGAACTTGCTCATGCTGTTCTGGGAACGGGGGGTATGATAAGGCATGTTGGAGAATCCAGCACGAAAAGATTCATTATCGGAACGGAAGAGGGGATGGTATACAGGCTCAGTACCCTGTATCCCGACAGGGAGTTCACGACTGGAGGTAATATTTACTGCTACAACATGAAGAAGATAACCCTGCAGAAAATACTCTATTCCCTCAGGAAACTTGAGCCGGTCATCGAACTCGACCCCCGAACACGGAAGAAGGCTTACGCAGCAGTGGCAAGAATGACGGAGATAACCGGATGAAGAAACCTGTTATAGGTGTTACCTTCAACTGGTACAGAAATGATGAACAAAGGATTCAATCCTACGGAAAATGGCTTTTCGGGCTCCACCAGAGCTACTCCGAACTGCTGAAAAGGGCGGATGTTATCCCGGTCGGGATTATTCCCGATTCTGAGGATTTCAGGAGTATTCTGGATATCGTCGATATGATCGTTCTTACCGGTGGTGGTGATCCTGACCCTGAACTGTACGGTCAGAGGAACAGCGGGTCTGTCGACTGTCAGCGTGAAAGACCGCTCTGGGAAATGGAACTCTATAGAAATGCCCGGGAAATGAAGATCCCCGTATTCGGTATCTGCATGGGAATGCAGCTGATAGCCATGGCGGAGGG
>JAUWSL010000052.1 GCA_030610085.1 Candidatus Aegiribacteria sp. | reverse complement strand
AGAGTGTACAGCCGGGACAGGTCAACTTCCGAAAACGGTGGTGACATGGGGATGATACCGCTGAAACTATGGCTTTCTGAAGTGGCTGAAGCTGTTGCCGGGCTCGAGATCGGTTCATGTTCCGAACCGGTTGTTCTGGATAATGCCGGTGCCGTTGTTATCCTCAAACTATACGAAGATTCCGGTGTGATCGAATGGAACTCCTATACGCAGGAGGAACTCAACGGACTTGTACAGCAGGTGATCTATCAGGATACGTACGATTCCGTGATCGATTCCCTGAGTTATGTAATGCCGGTGGTTTACTTCCTGGAGAATGACGGTTCAATTGCGGATTGACGTTTTCCTCAAACTGATGGGTATATTCAGAACCCGGTCCGTTGCCGGTAAAGCCTGTAAAGCAGGCTGTATATCCGTTGATGACCTGGCAGTGAAATCATCAACTTCCATTCGGACTGGCGACATGCTTGAAATCGTAAAGCCTGACGGATCAAGGCTGTCGGTTGAGGTGCTTGATATTCCCTCGGGGAAGCAGGTCTCCAGAAAGGACCGACAGAATTACTGCAGAATAGCTGGAACGGAGGAGTAATGTTAGTCACCTTCGGGAATGTCAGCAGGTACTACAACGACTGGCCAGCTCTTGAGAACATCAATCTTCAGGTTCATCAGGGGGAATTCCTTGTAGTGTCCGGACCCAGCGGTGCAGGTAAAACCACTCTTTTCAGACATATCTGGATGGGTGACCTGCCCAGCACAGGTGCAGTTGAAGTGGCGGGATACCGGTCTGACAGGATAAGAAAAAGTGATCTGCCCTTTCTCAGACGTAAGCTTGGTATTGTATTCCAGGATTTCCGGCTTCTTCCCGAAAGGACTGTATTCGATAACGTGGCCCTGCCCCTGCAGGTTGCAGGAACTTCACCAAAGGCCATAAGAAGGAGGGTGTTCTCGCTCCTTGCTGAGATGGAACTCAACCATCGGAGGGGTTCCTACCCGCATGAGCTGTCCGGAGGAGAACAGCAGAGGGTGGCCATCGCAAGGGCTATGGTTTCTCATCCTGTAATACTCCTTGCAGATGAGCCCACAGGAAACCTTGATCCTGAAGTCTCGCAGATAGTGATCGATCTTCTTATAGAGATCAACAGATCAGGAACGGCGATCATTCTTGCAACACATGATCCACGGCAGGTTCCGGCTGGAGTTGCGAGGTTTCTCTATCTGGACAGAGGACATCTTGTGAATCCCAACCTCTGGGACGGATACAGGCAGCTATGATTCATCTTCTGAGCAATGCGATTCAAGAAGGCCTGCTTAATATCCGGGTTAAGCTGGGTTCGTTTCTGATAACTCTCCTGATGGTCAGCCTGTCTTTCATGGTATTCGATATTTTTCTGATCATATCATGGAACCTTGGAACCGTACTTAAGAATGAGCAGGAGAATGTGGGTATTGAAGTCTTCCTGAGTGACAACCTCACTGAAGTTGAAGCGGTCAATCTTGCGGATATTATTTCCGGCATGGAAGGGGTCAGAGCGGTTTATTACGTTTCCCCGCAGGAGGCGGAAGCCGTGTTCAGGGCGGACCTGCCTGAACAGGCTGATCTTCTTACACTCCTTGGTCCTCAGTTCCACCTTCCGCCCTCAATTCAGATATCCCTTCATCCGGATTACAGAACTTCGGAGAAAGTGGGGGGGCTGGCAAGAACCGTATCGGGAATGGATGGCGTTGAGGACATAGTCTACGGCAAGGAATATCTGCCTGGTCTGACAAAGGCGGTGGATATCCTTGAAAGTCTTGTAATACTCGCCGGGCTTGTTCTGGCTGTGAGCCTTTCGCTCATAGTGGCGAATACCGTCAGACTTGCCGTTGCGAGAAGGGCACTTGCCGTGCAGATAATGAGTATAGTAGGGGCACCGGGGTGGTTCGTGAAAATACCGTTCCTCGGTGAAGGGCTGCTTACAGGTGTGGCCGGGGCCGCAGGCAGCCTGTTATTTACCGTGGCGGTATCCTGGATGCTTTCGTCCAGTATACACCACGAATTCCTACCCGGAAAATGGATAATGCTGGTTTTGATTCTGGGAGCTTCCTCCGGTGCAGCAGGAAGCTGGATAGGTATGAAGTCCGGCATTCCAAAACCTCGATCCTGACAGGGAGATAAAATGAAAATAGTGTTGATCGTCATGATTATTCTGACCGGTATCGTGTTCGCTCAGAGTGAATCCAGAACTGGTACTGCACCGGCAGCCGGTGAAGTGGTAGCAACCCCCGAAACGGGAGCTGCTACAGGGGAAGCACAGTCTCAGACATGCATGGGCGGAGGGGGGATCATGAGTTTCCTCCCGATGATAGCCATTATTGCGATATTCTACTTCCTGATGATCCGTCCTCAGCAGAAGCAGTCCAAGATGTTGAAGGAGATGCGGAGTGCACTCAAGAAGGATGACAGAGTTGTGACAAGTGGTGGAATACACGGTGTTATAACGAATCTCAAGGGTGATGACGTTGTTACTGTAAGAATTGCCGACGGAGTAAAGATAGACGTAGACAGGAATTCCCTGCAGATCGAGAGTCAGACTGGAGCAACCTGCAGTTAGCCGAAGCAGGATCCAGTCTTGATTTGAAGGTGAGTCATGTCATCAGGAAAGCTGCAGTATTACGGATCGAAAATACTGAGGAACAGATCAAGGGAAATTGAGATCTCTTCGGAGCAGGAGTTCACCCGTTCTCTACTTACGGATATGCTCGAGATCCTCAGAATTGAAAAGGGGCTTGGCCTCGCAGCCCCGCAGGCCGGGGAGAATGTAAGGGTATTCATACTCAATCCGGTGGAACTCAACCTGAAAGGTCATTCAGTATTCATCAATCCTGAAGTTACAACATCGGGACCCATGGGCAAGGATGAAGAGGGATGCCTGAGCATTCCGGGGATATATGAGTATATCAGGAGACCCATGAACGCGGTCGTTACTGCATACGATCTTTCAGGCGAGCAGTTTACGCTTGATATCGATAATTATACCGCAAGGGCGGTCCAGCATGAGAATGATCATCTGGATGGTATTCTTTTTGTTGACCGGCTCACTCCCATAAGAAAACGGCTTGTCAGAAAACAGCTTTCCGAGATAAAAAGGGAATACGGCCCTCACAGCAGGATACTCTGATGAGAATCATCTTTCTTGGCACTTCCAGTTTTGCCATACCATGCCTGAGAGCGCTCAACGATTCGGAACATGATATCCTGTGTGTAATTTCAAGACCGCCAAGGCCCGCAGGCCGGGGAAAGAGGCTTCGCCAGCCTCCAGTGGCTGAGTACGTTCACAAGAACAGGATTGATATTCTTCAGCCGGAGAAACTTAATCTGGATTTTGTGCAAACCCTCAAATCCATGGAACCGGAATTAATGATTTCAGCCGCATACGGTGCCTGGCTTCCGGAAAGAATTCTGAAAACAACACCTCTTGGAGTTCTCAATGTTCATCCATCCCTTTTGCCCCAATACAGGGGCGCAGCCCCAGTTGCAAGGGCAATACTTGATGGCAGGGACGAAACCGGTGTCTCATTCATGCTCACGGATAACGGATGGGATACAGGGCCTGTCATTGCTGTATATCGTGAGAGAATACTCCCCCTGGACACTACCGGTTCACTTGGAAAACGATTGTCAGAGAAAGCCGCGGAGAACCTTGTTGATGTGATTGAGGGATATTCCAGTGGAAGGCTGGTCCCTGAAAACCAGTCGGAGGAAGCGATTTACGCCGAGAAGATAACAACAGCTGAAACCTGGCTGGACTGGAACAGTCCCGCCGGATACCTTGAAAGAAAGATCAGGGCTTTTCAGCCTTCCCCGGGGGCAAGAACAATGTACTGCGGAAAACTCCTGAAAATATCTAATGCACGATTATCTCAATATGATGCGGACCCGGGTGATATTGTCCTCAAGGCTGGTTCGCTTCATGTCGGGTGCGGGGGGGAGGAATCACTGGAGATCCTGAAGCTCCAGCCGGCATCACGAAGCGTAATGAGTACAGCTGAATTCCTCAGAGGTGCCAGGATGAAAACCGGCGATAAATTTGGAAGAGATTAAAAAAGCCCGACTGCTCTTTCATATTGGACTGCTGCTGTTTTCCATAGCTCCAGCACTGATCGTGTTCCTTCTGCTCATGGTCGCGGGCACCGGATTTACGATTTCTCTCACAGCAGGACTGTTTACGATAACTCTGTTCCAGGTATTCGGTTCACTGTATCAGAACAGTACGACAGATAACCCGATAACACTCAGACTTTCATTCTGGACACTGAAGGCGCTGCAGTCGGTGCATACACTGTCTACCCATACTCCCGAGAAGATGGTCGTTGTCATGAACAACCGGAAGGAGCTATCTAAAACAGGCAGGAAATTCCGCCCCGATGAAACCCTGATCCTGATACCTCATTGCCTTCAGAATCATGAATGCCCTTTAAGGCTGACATTTAATCCCGATTCCTGTGAAAGATGCGGCAAATGCCCCGTTGGTAAGCTTATTGACATAAAGGACAGATTCGGTACTCACTTCGCCATAGCCCCGGGCGGAACCTCGGCCAGAAGGATAGTTGAGAAGATAGGGCCTTCACTTATCGTCGCAGTTGCATGCCCGGTTGACCTTTCACTTGGAATTCTGGATGTACATCCCATTACGGTCGTGGGTATTCTGAACGAGTGGCGGAACGGCCCATGTTTTGATACCTGGGTCGATACAGAACAGCTGGAAGCCGCCCTGGAGCTGTTCGTCAACTGAAGATGGACGGCGTAGATGCAGCCTGGTCAGCAGCACTTTCCTTTGACAGCAATGCATACGGGTTACAGCACCTTTTCAAGCTCCTCAAGCGTGCTCTCCATCTTCAGCAGGGCTGAATTCACAGGCTCCGGAGTGGTAAGGTCCACACCTGCACCTTTGAGGAGTTCAAGCGGCGGTTTTGATGAGCCACCCTTGAGGAATCCGATGAAACTCTCGATCGCGCCGGGTTCACCGGCCAGGATCCTTGAGGATATATCAACAGCTGAGGAAAGCCCGGTCGCGTATTTGTATACGTAGAAGTTGTAGTAGAAGTGAGGTATTCTGGACCATTCAGCGGTAACAGGTTCATCCTCATCGTCCCATGCAAAGCAGTCTCCGTGATAGAGTTTCACAAGATCGTAGTATGAGCTGTTGAGGTAATCAGGTGTAAGTGAGTTGCCCGATTCAACACGTTCGTGGATCAATTTCTCAAATTCAGCGAACATGGTCTGCCTGACAAGTGTGGACTTGAATTTACCCAGAAGGTGATCGAGCAGGTAGGCTTTCTCCCGCTTGTCATCCATTCTCTTGAGCAGCAGATCAATAAGCAGCATTTCATTCGTTGTTGAAGCGACTTCGGCTACCAGGATCTTATAGTCTGACATGTGGTAGGGCTGCGATTTCCTTGAAAGAAGGCTGTGCATGGAGTGCCCTGCTTCGTGAGCCAGCGTGAATACACTGCTGAGTGTACCGTTGAAGTTATGGAGTATGTAGGGATGGGAATCGTAGCATCCCCCCGAGTATGCGCCTGACCTCTTGCCAATGTTCTCGTATCTGTCCGCCCATCGGTTCCCGAAACCCCCAGCGAGAGCATCAACATACTCGCGGCCGAGTGGAGCTACAGCTTCAAGCGTAAGGTCAACTGCCTCGTCCCAGCTGTAATCCGCCTTGGATTCAGGCACAATGGGAACGTTTACATCGTAGATGTGTGCTGAATCAAGATTCAGTGCGTTCTTGCGGAACTGGAAGTACCTGTGGAGAACCGGCAGATTATCATGAACGGATTTTATCAGGGAATCGTATACGGAAAGGTTTACCATGTCGTTGAAAAGAGAAGCCTCAATGGCTGAATCATATTTTCTTGTCCTTGCCCTGAAGATATCCGATTTAACCTGTCCCTCCAGGAGGGCTGCCTTCGTTGCGACATTTCCCTTGATCTCACCGTAGAAACCAAGGAAGGCGTCCTTTCTGACTCTTCTGTCCTCTTTCTGAAGAAATGCGCTGTAATTGCCGGTTGTAAGTCTGACGCTGTTTCCGTTCTCATCCCTGATCTCCGGGAATCTTGCCGGCATGTCGACATTGCTGAGTTTTCCAAAAGCCGAGCTGAACCCGCTTATTATCTCAGCTGTGTTCGCAAGGAGCTTCTCCTCCTTCTCCGACAGCGTGTGAGAACGAAACCTGAGAATATCCTGAAGCCATGTTCTGTATGGTTCCAGTTCCGATGTCGTAAGCCACGAATTGATAGTATCCTCAGGTATGGCAAGAAGCTCTGGTGTGAAGAAGGACTGAGCGGCGTCGAATTCAATGAATCTGCTCCTTATTCTGGAAACCATTCCGCTGTAGAGGGAATTTCCCAGATCCTCATCTCCCTTCATATTGGCATACGTGAAGAGTTTTTCAAGAAGTCTGATCTGTGACAGCAGTTCTTCGATCGCGGTTTTAAGTGTTCGGGGAGCTTCACCAAGCCTGCCCGTCCATTTTTTCATGCTCTCCATGAAAGCTGCCGTCTCATCGAAGTCGTCTTCCCATTCATCATTCGAAGTATAGATGGCTTCGACGCTCCATTTTGCTTCGGCAGGGATATCGTTTCTGCTTTTCAATTCATCAGGCATTTTTTTTCCAATCAAGTCTATCGATTTCTTTAAGAGAATATCTTCAAGAATCTGTCCGGGTTTACAGAAATGAACGGCATTTACAGCAAGCAGCAACTAATATACATTATACGTCACTGATTTCAATATTTCCTTGTGAAATGCTCTGTTCTGTTAAATGCCAGTTGAATTCTACTGCAATATCGGAGATAACTATGAAATTACTAGGATTTATGTTTGCCGCCGCCGTCATTCTTTCCGCAGCCTGCAGGAGTGAATCGAACCAGGACAGCGCGGAAACAATTGCAGTTCTGGATACCGTTGAATCTCCAGGTGAAAATATTACCGGGCTTGCATGGGGAGACGGGTTTCTCTGGGCGGTAGACTCGTCCGTTGACAGTATCTTCCAGATAAATACCGTCACCGGAGAAATAATTGATTCCTTCAAATGCAGTACCCCGGCATCCTTTTCTGCAACCGGGCTGGCATACAGCGAAGAGCACGATCTGATCCTTCTCGGACTGTGGAATAACTCCAACAACGGGTACGTCTACTACTATTCCCCCGATGGTGAGTACATCGGCTCGGTGAGGATGTGTGGTGGTTGAGGCAATCCTGTCTCGTCGGTGACGGGATTGGCTGCACATATGGATTACCTCTATGTCTCTTCAAGGTCTCAGAACAGAACCTATCGCTATTCGATCCCCGGTGTTCACAGCAGGGCAAGCAGCACTCCCTTTGAGAGGAACAGCCGAACCAGGGATATAGCACGGGATTCCATGGGACGCATCTGGGCAGCGTCCGATGATTCCCGGATTCCCGTTCGCTGCTGGGATTCGTCCGGAAATACCGTTGAAGAGATAAACGGCAATATCATTTCATCCGCTGCAGGTCTGGCAATCGATGATGATGGCCACCTCTGGGCAAGCAACAACGATGACGGGATGCTGTACAGTATCGTTATAACGGAATAGATACTATCATGGAAGTAACACTTATGGAATTCGGGGGAAAGAAGTATAATTCTCTCATCAACCTGAGATTTCATTGAAACGGGAGAGATAATGCGTGATTGCATCTATGGAATTGATAGAAAAGTACCTCTTCTGGACGGGAAACTGGTGCGTTACGTCAACCTGGATAATGCGGCCAGCACACCACCCCTGAAAAGTGTTGTAGACGGCATCACAGCGCTTGCACCGTATTATTCAAGCGTTCACAGGGGAACCGGCTTCAAATCGAGATTGTGTACGGATGCGTACGACAGGGCTCATGAGATAATAGCCGAGTTCGTTGGAGCCGATCTCAGCATGAATACGGTGATCTTCGTGAAAAACGCAACAGAAGCTATCAACAAACTCGCTCACCGGCTGAAATCCCCCAAGGATCATGTAGTTATCACTACGCGCATGGAGCACCATTCAAATGATCTTCCATGGAGATACAATTATAGAACCGTCCATGTGCGTGCAACGGCAGACGGGCGATTCGATGAAGAGCATTTCGATTCACTCCTAAGTGAACACAAAGGAAATATAGCCCTTGTCACAGTGACAGGTGCTTCCAACGTTACAGGATATATTCAACCGATTCACAGGCTGGCAGAGAAAGTCCATAATGCCGGTGCAAAGATCTTGATCGATGCCGCCCAGCTTGCTCCACACAGAAAAATAGATATGAGACCTGATGACGACCCCGGTCATCTTGATTTCATTGCGATCGCGGGGCATAAGATGTACGCTCCCTACGGAACGGGCGCACTTATCGGCCCGATATCCGAATTTCTGGACAGTCCCCCCGATTACTGCGGGGGAGGTACGGTGCATATGGTTACTCCGGATGAAGTCTACTGGGCCGGAATGCCGGCCAGGGATGAAGCTGGAAGCCCCAATGTCATGGGAGCTATCGCTATGGCAATCGCTGCCGAAACACTTATGAAAAAGGGACTGGACAATATAGCGGAACATGAACGCGAACTGACCGCCCATACGCTCGAAAAACTCGGAGCCATGAAGGGAATCACCATCTACGGAGAGACTGACCCTTCAAAGGCCCATGAGAAGGTCGGTGTTATTCCCTTCAATCTTGCGGGTGTCGATCATGCGCTGCTGGCTGCAATTGCAGGCTTTGAATTCGGAGTGGGAGTGCGCAACGGTTGCTTCTGCGCCCACCCTTACGTGGTTGAACTCCTGAAACTTGAAGATTCCGAGATACAAAAATGGAGAAATCAGTTCAAAAATGGTGACAAATCGGGAATGCCGGGCATGGTCAGAATGAGCTTCGGCTGCTACAGCAACCATGAAGATATTGACCGCCTGTTCGAAGTTCTTGAAATGATAAAAATGAATGAATACAGAGGAAAGTACTACCAGGTTCGGGAAACCGGTGAATTCCTGCCCCGGAACTACAAGGATGATTATTCAGGATACTGGCAGTATCCATGCTCGATCTGACGATTGAATCAGGAGTACCGGATCTTTTCTTAAAATGAGAATTCCCTTTCACAGATATAAGGAGTGCCCAATGAAAAAGAGAACAACAATCACACTTATCCTTGCGCTGGCTGTTGTCGGATTGATCGGATCCTGCGGTGGAACGGATGAAGGGCTGCAGGCTGAACCGGATAACATGGAAGTTGCGGAGAATTCCGCATTCATTCTTGCGGACAGCGCCTCGGAATCCTTCAGCAGCTGCTCGTACAGATTCAGTGTATATATGACAGGCTCCTATTCGGATGCTCCTGAGCTCACTGGAAACCTGACCGGCATAATAACCGATGAAATGGAAACCCCTCTGCTCAGAATTGAAATGAAGCAGAACGCATTATCCGAGGACAGCATCTCAATAGAACTGTCCCTGATACTGATAGCCGGGGCCGATTCAGCGTATTCCTACAGTCCAGACGAAAATCTTCTCGTAAAGGGCTCCATAGAAGAGGGCGGAACTGATCTCCTGAGGCCGGCCTCATATGCAGTAATGAACGAGTACTTCCTTGAAGATCCATTTGCTGATGAGATAGCTTCGCAGCCATTGGTGCCCGAAGGCCTTGATACTGTTGGCACGGTCGCGTGTGAAACCTACCTTGTAACGTATTCAAGAGGTCAGAAAGCAATATGGTCGATCGGGATTGAGGACCATCTTCCGAGGCGTGTAGAGCGTTTGACGACTGACCGTGAAGGGAATGATATGTCCATTGTACTTGAAGTCTACGATCTGGATATCTCACCGGATATATCCGACGCTGTCTTTACTATTGTACCCCCCGAGGGTACCGAAGTGGAGATCTACAGCGCGTTCCTTACTGTAGGCACGACTGCACCACTCTTCACACTCAGCGACCGCAATGGCACCTCCGTTTCCCTTGAAGAGATGAGAGGCAGTATCGTTGTGCTGGATTTCTGGGCAACATGGTGTGGCCCATGCATTACCGTAATGCCTGAGATACAGTCATTATCTGAAAGTTACCCGCATGATCAGGTTCGAGTATACGGTATAAACGTATGGGAAAGCGGTGACCCCGGTTCATTCATGGATGAGAATGGTTTCACCTACGGACTGCTTCTCGATGGTGATGCAGTGGCCGAGGATTACATGGTATCTGGAATTCCCACAATGTACATTATCGATCGGGAGGGCAGAATAGCCTTCGTTGAAGTGGGAGCAAATCCTGAAATAGGAGAGATGCTGTCCGGTACCGTGGCTGACCTGCTTTCAGCTGAATAAAAAAAGGGGCCGGAAGGCCCCCTGTTCTGTCCTTATTTCAGCTTTTCAGAAGATCAGGATCTTTTGCGTTACAGTATTCTCTTCTGTCTGAAGAAGAAGAAGGTACGTGCCCGTTCCCAGCGGCCTGTCCTTCTCACTGTTCCATACAATGCTGTGTGAGCCTTCGGGAAGGTAGCCGTCCGATATCTCACCGACAAGATGCCCCGACATGTCGTAGAGGGTGATACTAACATTCCCCGGAGAGGGAATGGAGAGATGAATGTTAACGGAGCCGTAGCATGGGTTCTGTAATGACATCGAAAGGCTGCCGGCTGAAACCTGCTCTTCAATCCCTGTGATCAATCCCGTAAGGTAGTCCATGTAGATGCCCATCAGTTCGTTCTTGGTGCTCGATGCATCCCTCAGAGCGCCGAATACCACAGATGAATAGACGGTTCTGTAATTACTCGAAGGACCTTCGTAACAGACTACTCTGCCGTTTGAATCCTGTGATTCAAAAACGAGAGCTCCTCCGTCCGCTGAAATAATATCGACGTAGTAGTCCGGTCCGGTATCGTAGATGTAATCAAGTGCGAGTCCATCAGTTATTGTTCCTGTAAGACCTGTAATGTTCTGAACATTTCCTGAAGCAGCGCCGTCTCCGTCGTAGCTGCTGCCCAGCATAGCGTAGAGGGCAGTGGTGCTGTTGTTGTATCCCAGGTCACCGCCTTCTATGTAGAGGGGGTTTCCATCGTTAAGATAATCTATGAGAGTATTTTGCTCATCCAGAGCAATTATTGCGTGGTCGCCTCAACAACGGAACCATCCGGTTGTAACGAATACGACATCAAAGGCTGAGAGATCGGTGGGAAGAAGAGTATCCGTCTCGAATGTATGACCATGGTAAGCAAGCGTCTGTTCGATCCAGTAGGAACAGTCGATGATTCCTCCGAATTCCTCGCAGTAGAAAATATCCTCATCATCGAAGTTCCAGATATAGACATGCTCAGCCTGAAGCGGCAGAGTGAAAAACATTAGTGTACATGCATATAGCAGAATTCTTACCATATCACTTCTCCAATCATTTATGGAATTTCATATCAAGGGAATATGTTATTAGGAAAAATATAGTCAATATTCGGATTCAGCTGAGAACAGCCGTATATTAAATATAATATTTATCTGGCGGTAAGCTTTATTCTGTCGTAATATTCAAGCAGGATTCAAAGAGCCTTATGCCACACTGATATACATAGTGGGATGCTTCAAAGGGAGGTTGAAATCTGAAACCTGATGCATTTGCCCGCAAGATCATCAACGAACTGGAGTCGCTTCCCGAAATGAATACGCCATCGATGCGTAAGCTGCATCGGGAGTACTCGAAGAAAATGAGTGCTGAAGACGCATCCTACGTTCTTGATGTAGCACATTCGATCTTCAATTCCGGTAAACATCGGTGGATCGCTTACGAACTGATCCATGATCATCCCGATGCATTTCATACCCTGAACAGGAAAAGCCTTGAAGCTCTGGGGCGCGGCATGAACAGCTGGTCATCCGTTGATTGTTTTTCCCGTACTTTATCCGGTCCGGCATGGCTTGAAGGTTTGATCTCCGTAAATACTATTCGCGACTGGGCGCGGTCAGAAGATCGCTGGTGGAGGCGTGCTGCGCTTGTCAGTACAGTGGCTTTGAATACAAGAACTCATGGTGGGATGGGAGACACCGGAAATACTCTCGCAATATGTGAAATGCTGATCGAAGATCATGATGATATGGTTGTAAAGGCTTTATCCTGGGCACTGCGGGCGCTTATCGTTCATGACCCTGAAAAAGTCGAAGATTTCATACTTACCTATGAGAGCGTACTCGCTTCCCGAATTAAGAGGGAAGTACGAAACAAACTCGAAACAGGATTGAAAAATCCGTAGCCATCAGAGTCTGATT
>JAUWSL010000014.1 GCA_030610085.1 Candidatus Aegiribacteria sp. | reverse complement strand
GCGAGTCTTTCACCAGAGGCAACGGTGGTCAGAAGTCTTCCGGAAACATCGTAAACATCAAGGGACATGCTCCCGGCAGCAGGAAGAGAATAGGCGAAGGTAGTGGAAGCCGCGAACGGGTTCGGCGCAGGAGCGGATTGCTCAAGGTTCAGCACACCGATATCACCGCCTTCAACGCCGGTTCCGGTTACACTCGCAGCACCCACATAGGGATACAGGTTATGATGTGTGGAAGTAATAACAACATCCGTTGTATCGGGAAATACGGGAATATCTAGTGATACCAGACCGGAAGCATCCGTATATCCGCTCTGGATGAAAGTCGTATCCTGCACAACACCTACCATTGCACCTTCAACCGGTGATCCATCGGCGGTAATGGTAACGTCGAATGTTGTTCCTCCGACGATGTAATTCAGGTGATCAGCATCCAGGTGTACAAGGGGTGATGTGTCGGTGAAGATATCGAACTCAGGGCAGCCCATGATCATGTGCATATTGCTGTTGCTGGCGCTGCCGGTATACAAATAAGCCATTATTTTGCCGTAATCGAAAGCCGCTCCCATATTGTACATTTCATCTTCGAAATATCCCCTGAACTGGTAGAGGGCCAGAGAATCCGTCGGTCCGACAGGACTGCCGTCTGTTGCCCCCATAAAACCGATAGCTCCTTTAGGATCAGCGACAGAACCTTCACCCATCCAGGCTTCTCCGAAACATGTGGTTGTCCCGTCGAATGAGCAGTTGTAACATGCAATGGAACTTACCCATGGCAGTTTGCGATCGTTTGTCAATGCCGCGACATTACTGGTATTGAAACCTGTTGTTCCCCAGGCGGTCAGAGATCCGTGCCCGATATAACTCAGCAATGAAAGCCCGTCGTTGACCTCAGCTGAAATGTTAGAAACCGTTGGCGGAATCCCGCCATATGCTGGATTATTACAGTAGAGTGTGGTGGGCATTTCATGCAGCATGAAAATAACCGCGTATCTGTACGACATCCAGGGATCCTGGAAATCGGTGGAACCTATGCTGATGGCATGCTGAAACCAGCTCGGAGAAGGTTCGTAGGGATCGTTCTCGTAGCTTTCTATCTTCCAGCACTGGTACGCAAGAGTACCTGTATCACCGCAGATCCTTCCAACATGTATGCTTGGATCGACACCGGTACCGATAACACCGAACTGGTTATCGGCTTCTGTTCCACTGGCATAATAGGGTGGTACAGTGTTCTCGTCACCCACAACAAGAATCCATTCAGGAGGATTGGGCCATGTGTTGTAGGCGTCTTCGATCCAGGCATCTATCTCTATGGCTGTGCTGCCGATACCGGGTACAACACCGTACTGCACATCCAGGCCTGTCTGCCTCTTCCAGTCGAGGAGGTCCTGCGCGTAACCGATGCTCTCCTCGGATCCTATGACCAGATAGGAACCGTCGATTTCATCGGTTCCAACAGGTTCAAATCCAAGAACTTTCTCATATATGGGCATGAAGCTTCGAGTGTATCCATTAAAAGGCCTGAGCAGCTCGTTCTCACCGCTGCCTTCGGTAACAAGGCGAACGGTAACGTTCGTAGTTATTGTGGTTTCACCTGTAATGGGATTGTACTGTACAGGTGAGAACACCACCCATGCAACCCTTAAATCCCTCAGGATGCTTAATCTCTCAACATTAACAGGCTGAGATGGGTAGAATTCCGAAATAGAATAGACATCTTCATTGATCCTGTAAGGCGCAGAACCTCCACTCCTTGTAGGGTATTCCTGGAATGGGGGAATGCTGTAGATTCCGAGGGGCGAGGATTCAGATGAAACTATCTCCACACTGACAGAACCGGTATTGGGAATAAGGACCATTCTTCTGATAACCGGCAGATCGGGGCTTCCCACAGGCACGCCCATTCCCTCACCGGGAACTCTCAGAATCGTTCCTTTACCGAAATCTCCAACGAATTCACTTCCAGCCGTTAAAGCGGGAAGGTTGAACTCGACTAAAATGCCTTCAGCGTCAGTACCGAGGTACTCGGCGGTGGAAGAGATATCCTCCGCCCGGTACAGCACATCGGCGTTGGCTGCGAAGGCGATTAGAAGCAGTGAAATGAAAAGAACTTTAAACATTTTAACCTCCAGGGGCTATGGGGATCTATAATGAAATGTATGCATTATCAGGCGATCCGAAACTCAAATATTCAATATGTATAACCTGGAAGATTCATAAATAGTTCCCGCACTTGAACAAGTCAACCGGGAACCAAACCAAGGCCGGGCTTACCTTTCTAACCTTTACACCGCATTCTATATTCATTATTATAAAATAAAATAATATTATGTGAACTATGGCAGATTCAGAATCAAGCAATTTCATGTCAAGAATTACTTATTGATGTAATCTGATATAATATGCAATAATATTCTGAATATTGACATTATCAGATTGTATCACGTCAAATAAGTTGAAGAAGTGTGGTACGTCCCCCTAGGTTATCAGCAGGTCTTTCGACAGCATGACCATGGGGTTGAAAGTGGCAAAATCAGCCTGGTGCACCAGAACAGTCTCCACCCTCTGCGGTCTTCCATCACCCTCCTTCGCATGGCACCCTATCATATTGATTATGGCCATCGGCATATCGAATCTGGACGCAAGTATGGCCCCTGATATGGGGTGTCTGGCATGTTTGCCATGGAGACTCTTTACATAACCATCTTCAGTAAGCTCGATCTCCAGCAATTTACCCACATCGTGAAGAAGACCTCCCGCCACGAGGAAGTCATGGTTTATCTCAAACGGCAGCTGAGAATTCGACTGTATTGCCCCGGCAAGCCCAAGGGCTCCTTCCGTGACAGCGATGGTATGCTGAATCAGATTGATTCCGTGTGTATCGGTAAGCAGAGTAAACGGGATCTTCTCCAGATCGTCCGGCTCCCATCCCCCCTCGAGCGCCGCCGCTGTCCAGATATCAACGGTCTTACGCCTGAGCTCTGCGTCGCTGATCTTATCAAGCTGCGCTCTGAAAAGCTCTTCAATCCTGTTTTTCATGGATAACCCTTCTCAAATATAAGCTATAATTCCTTCTGTACTATGCTCTCGCTGAGTTTCCAGCCATCCCCTTCGCGGATCATGGCTATCTCCACCGTTTCCGGGTAATCGGATACTCTCAGGAATACTGTACTGGAGTCACCCCGGATATCACATCCGGTTACCTCTATGTCCTCTCTCGGAGGAAATTTATCGGCAATACCCGGAGAATTGATGAAGGCATCGATGAAATCAGTGGTTGTCCAGTTCACCAGCTCTTCGCCGGTCACTGCTATTTCCAACTCCAGTGATATCTCGGTAGCGGCCTGATCAGGCTTCATTTTTACCATCATCATCATCATGTTGAGCATACCGATAGAATTCGAGGAGAGAACGGCTTCAACGCCGCATGCATCACCTTCGTAGAATGCATCCATCAGATCCTCAAATGCTTCGCCTGGTTCATCTGACATGATTGTGCCGGCAAGAACGGCGAGCAGAAGGGGCAGTAACTTCTTCAATGCTTTTCCTTTCGCATGAGTTCAGCAGTTTTTACGCATGATATAGCCCGGGACCCGGTCTGCAGTTCCCCGGGCTGAGTTTTGAAGCCGGTGAAATCCTGTCAGTTCATCTCTCTGATTATTGCATCGGTCATTTCGGCCGTGCTTGCGGTTCCCTTATCCAGAACGTCCTGGGAACCTTTCAGCTTCATCATATCGTAGCTGCGTACTTTCCCATCAGCTATGACGGTTTCAATGGCTTTCCTTATCCTCGCTGCCATTTCCGTCTCACCTATGTGGTCAAGCATCATGCAGGCGGAGAGTATCATCGCGATTGGATTCACGATCGATACACTGTAATCCGCATATTTGGGAGCCGAACCGTGAGTAGGCTCAAATACTGCGACTTCTTCGCCTATATTGGCGCTGCAGGCGAATCCGAGACCTCCTACAAGCCCCGCGAATCCGTCGGACACGATATCACCGAACATGTTGCCGGAGACCAGCACACCGTAATCCTCAGGGTTCTTGGTAAGCCACATCATCTGCGCATCTATGTTCGTTTCCCAGAGATCTATACCGGGATACCTCTCCGAGATCTTCCTTCCCTCTTCTCTCATCATCCCGCTTGTCTCGCGGATGACATTGGGTTTCTCGCAGATCGTGACGCTCCCGTAACCGAATCTTTTCGCATGCTCAAAAGCAGCGGTCAGAATCCTTCCGCAGGCGTTTCTTGAGAAGATCCTGGTGGATACCGCCAGATCTTCTTTTGGAACATCGGAGAAGTTCTTCTTGAACTTGGGATGGCTCATAAGGGCATCGTACACATTGCCCGGAGGATTGGTCCATTCCACGCCTCCGTACAGTCCTTCCGTGTTCTGTCTGAATATCACAACGTCCACCGGAGGCTCTTCTATCGTGTCTCCGGGGCCTCTGCGGATAAAGTTAAGGGGGTTGCCTGTAAAGGCTTTACAGGGTCTCATACAGATGTCAAGGTTGAAATGCTGTCTCATCGCTACAATGGGACTGTAGTAAACAAGACCCCTGTCCCTCAGGGAAGGATCAAGGTCGGCAAGAGCCTTATCCTTGGGTTTTGATGTAATGGCTCCAAATAATGCGATCTTGTGCTTTTCAAGCAGATCTATCGTCCTGTCCGGAAGGGGGTTACCCTCCTTCTTCCAGAATTCCCATCCGATGTCCGCATGTACGTAGTCGGCCTCGAATCCCACTGCCTCCAGAACTCTCAGAGTTTCATCAAGTACTGCGCCTCCAATACCATCACCTGGCATTGTCACAACAGTCCTTCTCATCGGCTGCTCCCTTCGGTTAACATTTTCTTCATGAACCACCAGCCCGGCAAAGATACTTACTGACTTAATCGGAGAAAACCCCTGCGCTTATATGAGACCCATTATCACCGCAGCGGCGGCATCCAACTGTCTGTCGATATTCTGCCCCGCATCGGCTGGAAGCTCCGGTACATGGATATCGGGCTCTACTCCGCTGTTCTCAAGATTCTCTCCTCCGAGCGTAAACCAGCCGGTTGAAGGTATCCTGAATCCTGTGCCGTCTACGAGTGTCACATTCGATGTTCCGATCACCGCGCCGTACGTAGTCTCGCCGACTACCGGACCCAGATCGAGCTGTTTCCATCCCTGCGGGAATATCTCGGCATCGGAATAGCACCTTTCGTTTATGACCAATACAAGGGGCTTCTGCCAGACTCCAAGGGGTTCAAATGTAATGTTCCCGTACCTGTCCGTTGAAAACATGTATATGGGACGTCCCAGTTCACGGATTATCTCATCGTGAGTGCTTCCGCCTCCGTTGTCGCGGACATCGATTATCATGCCATCTCTGCCAAGACCCTCCGCGAACAGATCAACCAGGAAATTTTCCACACTGCTGTTGCTCATGGAGGGTATGTGAAGATACCCGACCCTCCCTCCGGTCAGCCTGTCAACTTCTCTCCTGTTCCTTTCTATCCTTCCATCGTAGACGAGTCTCCAGATGGCCCAGTTGGACACGGGCTCAAGGTCTATATCATGAAGCTCACCGGAGCGTCTGACCCTGAATCTTGTCAGGCGGTCCCTTCTCTGAAGGAGAGCTCTGTAAAGGTTATCATCAGGTCCGACATCCATACCATGAATCGAAAGGATGACATCACCCTGGTAAAAACGCGAATCCTCAAGGTCCGCAGGGGAATAGGGAATCACACTGTCCACAAGAATGCCCGGTCCAGCCCAGCTGTAATCAGGTATGATACCGACCGAGCCGGAAGCGGGAGTGGAATCGAAATCCCAGGGCCCGTAAATTCCAAGATGCGAGGCGGACAATTCCCCCAGCATTCTGCTCACAACATCGTTGAAATCCTGATTTATAACACTGGCTACCGCTCTTGCGCGGTACATCGTCCGCATAGAATCCCAGTCGACATCATGCATTGCAGGATCGTAGAAGTTATCTCTTAGAAGTCTCCAGGCTTCATCGAATTTCTGAGCCTGAATCTCCGCTATGGAACGCCATACGGGCATGTTCCATCCAAGAGAACTTATACCGGATTCGTCCGATACGGAGCGCAGGGAACCGCTGACGGAAACGAAATGGATCTCACCTTCGTTGTTGACCTGGATCTCCTCGGGATATTCACCTGAAAAAGTAACTCTCTCGAGTGATTCACCCTTCCAGTCAACGGTCCAGAGATCCATTCTGCCCTTATCATCCCAACCGGGGAGGGCTATGATCCTGCCGTCCGGAGAAGCTCCATAGAAATCGTAATAACCTTCTACAGTGCAAAGCGTTTCTGTTCTCCGCTGAAGGCCTTCCCATTCAATATCAACCCTTTCCACCGGCTGATCCAGGAGTTCCTCCCGCTCGTCGTCGTCGCTGTCCCAGGTCTCCCTTGAAAACCAGACCTGTTTGATTGCATAATCACCGTCATCCGTCCGGCTCGCGTACAGTATCCTGCGGCCGTCATCGGGCCAGAACGGCTGAAAATCGTCGTTGGGATGCCTGCTTATATTCTGAGGTTCTCCACCATTTGAGGGTACGACAAATACATCTTCCCTGTGCGCCAGAACAGGTACGCTGAAAGCAAGCCACCTGCTGTCAGGGGACCAGGAATGGTGAATAATGTCAGGAGTATCACAGACTCTGATATCGTGCCCTGTTATTACATTGAACACATGCAGCCTGGAATCCCGGTCAAGATAGGATACGCGTTCTCCATCGGGAGACCATTCGGGTTTGCATGCAACATCCGACCCGGTGGAAAGTATGTCTATCTCAGGAAAAGTGGAATTTGCCAGCAGGGAATCCTGATGCTCGGAAAAACTGCGAGCCAGTTGTATTTTTCCGTCATGTTCGAGGCTGAACAGCAGTGTCATTGCATCAGGGCTCCAGACGGGATCTCTTGCTCTCCATGCACCGGAGTAGATCTGCACAGTATTTTCTATGCTGCCATCCTCAATAGTCCCGACGAAAAGGTCACCGGTTCCCACAACAGCTAGCTGCGTGCCCGATGTATCTATGGCGAAACAATCGGTGGAGAAGCCAACCGATTCTCCGTACTCAAGGGGGAATGGAAAATCCGACCCCGGGATAAGAGGGACTTCGGTTATGGACCAGTCGGGTACATTCAGGCGGTAGAGCCCGCCGTTCAATTCGAAGGCAACGGTTCTGCCGGTAGAGTTAATCGCGGGGAATGTTATGTCTCCATCGGTAAGGAACGTTCTCTTCTGCGGCTCTCCGCCGGCCTGTACACTCCATATCGCAGAATGTCCGTCCGAATCCTCTCTTACAAAGAGTATCTCATCTATAAGCGGTGAATACATCGGCCACCGGGAATCAAGGTCCGAATCGTCCAGCAGTTCCCAGTCGGTTCCCGAACCTGTCCAGATCTTCTTCGCGGCGGAACCGCTGTAATGCTTGCGCCACCAGCTCGTATATCCTCTCTCTATCGCCATTCCGTCCGGCATGAGGGAAACATTCGAGGTTTCAACCCTGGCAACAGGAGATGGAGTTCCACCGTCCAGGGGAACCGAGTAAACCCATGAGTTCCCGCCCTCCCTGGATGATTGAAAATAGACGCTGCGGGAATCAGCGCTCCAGCATAGTACTCTGTCAAAACCTGCATGGTAGGTCAGGCGGGTTGAAATACCGCCTGAAGTGTCCATGAAATACACATCTCCGCCACCGGTCCTGCTGCTGGTGAAGGCAATATAGCGGCCATCGGGAGAGTAGCAGGGTGATGTCTCCGTACTTTCCCCGGGTACCAGACATCTCATGGTACCACCCGACAGGGGAACCTCCCAGATATCTCCTCTGAAACAAAGAACCGCTGTTTCACCGTCAGGGGATGGAAAGGGGTCCCTGATATCTGACATTCCGACAGAGATCAAACCGATTACAAGCATTTTGATCAAGACAATCATTTTTCATTCCTCTCGGCCAGTACGAGGAGCCTCGGTGAGTATTCCACATCCCAGGGAGATAGGTCATAATCACCCCAGACAGTTACAATTCTCATGTTCTCGTTCCTGATATCATAAAGCAGTTCTCCCGCAGAGATGAGAGCCAGCTCAAGACTGATGTCAACAGTGCCATCCGGTACGGCAGAACCTGAGTACTCCATATCAAAAATTATCAAACCTCTTGAAGGATCATGACTTACCGATTCTATCAACTTCAATGAAGTACCGTCCCGGTGGTGATCGTACCTCTCTTTTTTAATCTCGTCTTCGCGAAACTGGAATCCCGGACATGCTTCAGCAAAGAATTTTCCTCCCGGCTTCAATACTGCGGATATCTCCCTGAATGCCAGCCTTCTTTCGTCTCTGTCAAGAATGCAGTGGATCCCGTTGTACGGGAACAGAATCAGATCCATGGATGATCTTTTCAAAGGCAGGTGCTGCGCGATACCCCTGACGCGGGAGATTCCCGCCGGCATCCTCCCGGACCATGAACCCAGCATATAGGAGGAAGGTTCAAGAGCTATAACCTGTGAACCATCTGGAAGAAGTTCTGTCAGCCTACCGTAACCTGCGCCGAGTTCCAGACATTTTCCCGGATATTTTCTTCGAAAGTTCCGATAGAACCCTATTTCCACCGTGTCAGGTGGATAGATGTCCATCTCCTCAAATGAGTACAGAGGACCGTAACGCTCCCAGATAAGCACTTCCGGTTTCAATCCACCGCCTCCACCCTGAAACCTGATCTTATAAGGGCGGCTGCGGTGACTCCCGGCGCGGCAGGTCCGCTGCTGATACCGCAGGAAGGACTTTTCTCCTTCAGATATATTAACTCCGGGTTCAGTGCCGAAGCATACCTGACGGAGAGCTCGGCACCCCTGAGAAATTCAGCCGTGACATCTCCATGAACATCTCTCAGTATTACCCTTCGGGTACCGTCAAGAACCGCGAAACCATCACCTCCCGATAGAAAGGCTGGCTCTCTTGGTGTTGTCAGGCCACCAAGTATCTCAGGGCAGAAGGGCACGCATTTCCCTTCCCGGAGCATCCTTACGAATCTGTCAACAGGTTTTGATCTGCCGTCGTATCTGCAGTGTATACCGCACAGGCAGGCACTTACAAGGTTGATGCCGATCATGATTTTACCCTTCATCCATTCGTAAACTGCTGGATAACCTCACGGGTCTTCAAAACGCACATCCTCCGGATAAGCATTGAATATATCAATTTTCCTCGGATCGGCAGGATTTATCTCCATGCGTACTGCAATGAGATATCAGATAAAAGGAAGGGTTATATGAACCGGTCTACATACCGTCAGAAGATCGCTGAATCCGATCCCTCTCTCAGGATGTAATCCTCAGGATCGACCTGTACACCGTTAATGAGAACCTCGTAATGAAGATGGGGAGCGATAGATCTCCCCGTTGAGCCTACTCTCGCTATCAGGTCTCCCCTGTTGACCTCCTGCCCGACAACAGTGCAGGCCGCAGAGCAATGGGCATACCTTGTGGAAATTATATCCGAGTGTCTGAGAACGATATTCAAGCCCCATCCGCCGGTCCAGCCCGCAAAGACGATCACACCATCAGCGGGAGCATAAATAGGTGTTCCAGAAAGGCAGGCAAGATCGATTCCCTTATGAATACGGACAGCACCGGTGAATGGATCTATCCGGGGGCCGAAATCACTGACAAAGATGCCGTCTACAGGCCAGATCGAAGGAATTCTTGCAAGTTCAGTATCCTTCTCCATCAAATAAGATGCAAGGGAATCGTAGGCTATCAGTTCAGCATAGGCCAGCTTCTCCATGAGTATGATCTGCATTTCAAGATCATCTATGTACCTGAACATATTATCTCCTGGAGGCTCACTCATCGGGGCAGACTGCGGGATAAGCTCTGAAAAGTCGAGGTTCAGCCCAGCACCTGCAACAAGAACCTGTTTCTCTCGGGTGCTGATCTCTTCAAGCTGTGCCCTGAGGCTGTTGACGCGCTCCGACAGCTGGAAGAGTTCTCCACGGAAAAGGAACAGCTCACTGTGCCTGCCGCCGTTGAACTGCGTTCTCTCGTTTATTCTGCCTATATGAAAGAAAAGAGCAGCAATACCTGTGAGGAACATTGCTGATATGAGGATTATCAGTCTTAACCGACCTGCAGTAAGTGTAAACTTCCTGCTGATCTTGCTGGCTCTCCTGGGTAACCACTGGATGGTTCCTATTGGCATGGAAGAACCCGTTCTCCTATTTCAGGTAAAGCAGCAGGTTCTTGCTGTCGGTTTTGTCGTTGAGTTTTGAAATAGCCCTGTTCTTCAGCTGACGCACCCGCTCACGGCTTATACCCATTGTTCTTCCAATCTCAGCCAGGGTATGTCTTCTATCAGTGTTGATTCCAAAGAACAACTGGATTATCGTTCTTTCGCGCTGGTCAAGAATGTCCAGCATTCCCGCGACACTTCTCTTCATGGCTGTCTGTACCACAGCTTCATCCGGTGGTACGTCTTCGTCATCGGAGATCATCTCCTGGAAAGTCTTGTCACTGCCTTCGTAAACAGGGCTGTCAAGTGAAAGATGTGTACTGTGGATCGACATCATTCCTTCAACATCCCCTCTGGATACGTCCAGTTCATCGGCGATTTCATTTGTAGATGGATTTCTGCCCAGAGAATGACCGAGTTCTCTTGCTGCACGGCCCATTTTATAGAGTTCCCCGACACGATTCAACGGAAGACGGACGATCCTTGACTGCTCCGCAAGGGCCTGAAGGATAGCCTGCCTTATCCACCATACCGCATATGTTATGAAGCGGCATCCTTTGCTTTCATCGAATCCTTTTGCAGCCCTTATAAGCCCTACATTTCCCTCGTTGATAAGATCTTCCAGCGCAACGCCCTGATTCGCGTACTGTTTGGCAATGCTGACTACGAACCTGAGATTTGCTTCTGTAAGTTCGTTCAGGGCTTCCTGTTCCCCCGCACGAATACGTTTGGCAAGGGAAGCCTCCTCCGCAGATGACAGCGTCTCCTTACTACCGATTTCTCTTAGGTATAGTTCCAGTGATCTTCCTTCTGTTCGCTTCGTTGCCAAATCAGCCGCCTTTCACGTGCAATACATAGCCTCACGTGTTATAATCCGGAAAAAGTTAGAAGGTTCCTTCCTCGATGTTAGATTAATGCGTAGAAGCCTAATCTGTCAAGGGGTTGACAATTGTCAAGTCCTGATATTGCAGGTCATTGATATTTAATCTTCTACACTGCTTTTACTGGCTGGATTAAAAGAAATTCCTTCGATATCCAGCAGCATCTGTCAAGTGCACGTCAAGTCTCCTCCGGAGCTGACATGTTAAGGGAACGGTGAATTATGGACTGGAGCAGCTTTCCGAGAGAAAAAACCGACTGCATCCTCTGCGGGTCCAGTTCATCCCGTTTACTCAGTGTGCAGAAAACGTGGCCGGTTGTACGATGCAGTGAATGCGGTCTCGTATACCTTTCCGAAAGACCGGCAGAAAAAGCACTTACCGATATGTACAGCAAAGCTTATTACGAAGATGGAGATGTTGGATACAAAGGTTACATACGAATATTTGAAAAATACCACGACACGTTCATGAAGATCTTCAGCAGGCGTCATAGAGACCTTCTTCGTCATGCCAGGGGAAAGCGTCTTCTTGAGATCGGATGCGCTTACGGTTTCCTCCTGGATTATCTTTCCAGTAGAGGATGGGAAGTTCAAGGTGTTGAAATAAGCCCTCTCTCTTCGGAATACGCCCGGAATGAATTAGGGCTTGATGTGCAGACCGGGAGTATCGAGTCAGCTGATCTGAAGGAACATTCGTACGATGTGATTCTGCTTCTTGACGTTCTTGAGCACCTTCACAGGCCGTACGATATACTAGGGCGCATTCGCGAACTCCTCTCACCTGAAGGCATTCTGGTTGTTCAATGTCCCTGGGAACTGTATCACTGGGAGGAATTCTCAGAAGCGATTATCAGAGGAATGAGACCGGGTACTATCGAACCTGATTCCGTTCCAGCCCACCTGTATTTCTTTCAACCCCGCACACTTGACGCGGTTCTCAGGAAGGGCGGATTCAGGATATATGGCAGGCAGTCAGGTAATTACGGTTCAATAAGAAGGCAGGTTAATCCACCTGTGATAAGCGCGGGGAATCCGATTGAGCGTTTCGGCCGGTACGTTTACTTCCGTCTTGGCCTGCAGCGTTTTCTTTACTTCGCAGCCAGACTGCTTCATCTTGGAAATGGCATGATAAGGTACGCTATTCCTGACGAAGATGGACAGCAATGAAGGCCATGCTGCTGTGCGCAGGTTTTGGAACCAGACTGAAACCGCTGACTGATTCGCTTCCGAAACCTCTTGTGAAGATCGCAAACCTGACACTTATCCAGGATATTCTGTTCCATCTTCATTCACAGGGTGTTGATACAGCGGTTGTAAACGGCTCCTGGATGGCTGGCATGATCGAAGATTACCTTGAAAATGCTGATCTGCCTCTGAAAGTAATATTCCAGAGGGAAGAAGAACCTCTTGGGACTGCTGGAGGGGTCAGGAAAGCCCTTCCACTCCTTGGTGATGAGTTCCTGGTTGTCTACGGTGACATTCTCACAAGACAGCCTGTCTCACCCCTTATGGAACTTCACCGCAGACTGGACTCGGAGGTCACCATCGCACTTGCCCCGACCGGAGAACCTTCCAGTAAAGGAATAGTACTTACCGAACCGGACGGAAGGGTTTCATATTTTCGTGAAAAACCCCCCGATGATATCTCAGAATCCAACCTGGCCAATTCGGGATTATATATATGTAGAAGATCAGTTGTAGAACATCTGAACGAAGGAGAATTCTCGGACTTCGGAATGGATGTGTTCCCTATGCTCCTTGACGAAAAAAGGGTCATTGCTGCTGATACCCCGGGTGGGTACATAAGGGATATCGGTTCGGGAAAGAGCTATCTTACAGCCTGCCATGAAGTTCTTTCAGGCATGCTGATCCCATATAAAAACAACGGTAACATAAAGAACGGCACACTGATAGAGAACAGTCAATCGTACGATAATATTGAGCTCAAAGGTAC
Organism: Candidatus Aegiribacteria sp.; assembly: GCA_030610085.1. Classification (GTDB taxonomy): domain Bacteria; phylum Fermentibacterota; class Fermentibacteria; order Fermentibacterales; family JCC-6; genus Aegiribacteria. Next base: position 13,299 of record JAUWSL010000014.1, on the reverse strand, counting down.
ATTCTGGGCTGAGGACGGAGCCCTTATTCTTGAAGGTTGCTCTCTTGAGAATTGTGTTGTACTATCCGGTGCGGTTATCGGTTTGAACTGCGCATTGAAAAATTCTCTTGTAATGCCCGGTGCAGAAATACCGGAAAGTACCATCGCTGATGATAAATACCTGAAAGTATTCTGATAGGAGAAAACATGCATAAAGAAATAAGCACATATTTTAATCAGATAAGTTCTCTCGTTCTGAAAATTCCAACGAATAATATTGAAGAACTGGTCACTATAATTTTCGAAGCTTACAAGACGGGCAGGAGAATATTTATTTTCGGTAACGGAGGAGGATCTGCCACTTCCAGCCATTTCGTCTGTGATCTGGCAAAGGGTACTGCAACTCCAGGGAAACCCAGACTTAAAGCTGTCAGCCTTTCAGATAACGTACCTCTGATAACTGCATGGGCGAATGATACGGATTATACGAATACCTTCGGTGAACAGCTGAAAAACCTTGCTGAGGAAGGAGATGTAGTTATTGGTCTTTCCGGAAGCGGAATGAGTCCTAATGTCATAAATGCTTTCAAAGTAGCCAATGAAGCGGGCGCAATTTCAGTACTTCTTTCCGGTTACAGCGGCGGAGAAGCCGTGAAAGTGGCGGATAGATCAATAATAGTCCCGAGCGAGGATATGCAGCATATCGAAGATATTCATCTTATTCTCTGTCATATAGTATTCAGGATGGTCCGAAACAGGATCAGGGGTTGATATTATCAGGAGTAGTCCTGACTTCTGAATATCTTTTCTTCATTGGCCAGATACTGATTAAGGGCATCGCTGAAAATATCAGGGTTCTTTTCACTTTCCTCGGGAAACCTGCTCTTCCATAGATCCCATGATTTCTGAATTTCCTGGTTCATAACCTCGGGCAGATTTCCGCCTGTCCTGGCTTCATCTATTAATTCTCGATTATAGATGAGAATATCACTTGCCAGAACTCTCGCGAATCTGGCAGCCCTCTGCTCTTCAGTGTCTTCCTCTACGGGAATGTCTGCCGCTTTAGGTTTTATATCCTCTGGAGGATTTATAATGAATATCTCAGAACATTTTCTGCACCGAAAGCGTTTAGGAGAATCTCCGATTTTATTTTCGGGAATATTGTACTTGCTATCGCAATTTGGGCAGTTAACAATCATGCGTTGTACCTCCTGCGCAGGAATCTATCCAATCTGGTCACACCTTCCCGAATATCATCGTCGGATGCTGCAAAAGATAACCTGATGTACCCTTCAGCTCCAAATGCGGAACCCGGTATTACCGCAAGCCCCTCTTCTTCCAGAAGCTCACTGCAGAATCTAGCAGAGTCGGCTTCATCAGCCAACCGTGGAAATACATAAAATGCCCCGTCAGGTCTTTCAAACTGCACACTTTCCACGTCTGACAGTAATGAACATATCAGATCTCTTCTATTTCTGAATGAACGGTACATTTCACCTTTTTCTTTATCAGCCTTGCCTTCTACTGCTGCCAGTGCTGCCCACTGGGATATGGAACAGGGATTCGATGTGGAATGTGCCTGAAGTATCCCGCAGAGTCTTGACCATTCCGTGTTTGCAAGTGAATAACCTATCCTCCATCCGGTCATTGAATATGTTTTCGATACACCCGATACAACAGCGGTCCTCTCACTGAGCTCGGGTCTGTGATCAAGAATGTGGAGTGCTGCACCTTCAACGTAGACAAGATCTTCGTAGATATCATCCGTGATAACCCACATATCTGTAGCAGCGATGGCATCCGCGATGTCCCTCATCTGATCATCGAACGGAACGAATCCGGAAGGATTAGAAGGGTAGTTAAGAAGCAGGCCGACCGCACCCTGATCTGCTGCTTTGAGTATTTCTGCAGGATCAATGCACTTTTCCGGAAATACCGGTATTGCACCGGAAGCTTTGACCATCTCGGGATAACTGACCCAGTACGGCCTTGGAAGAAGTACTCTGTCTCTCGGATTGACTGCCGATCTGATGAGATTTGCCAGATCGTGTTTTGCGCCGCAGCTTACCACTACGTTCTCAGCTTTCCATTCGATTTTCCTTCTTCTGGAATAGCTTTCTGCTACAGCTTCTCTCAGTTCAAGTATGCCGGTACTTGCAGTGTATCCAGTTTTCCCGTCCAGTATTGCTTTTATCCCTGCTTCAGCGATCGGAACCGGAGTAGGAAAGTCAGGCTGGCCCGCCGTCAGAGATACGATATCCCTTCCCGAGCTCTTCAATTCCTTTGCTTTTGCGCTCAACTGCAATGTTGCAGAAGGAGAAAGTGACATAATATCTCGAGAATATTTCATAAGTCATCCCCTCCCGGCTTCAGTTTTAGATCCATAATGTTGCTCAAGTGCTTCCCTTACGCAGTTTGTAACCAGCCTGGAAAGATCACCTCCATATACAGCGATCTCTTTTACAAGCGCAGAAGACAGGTACATATTGTCCTCTGAGGGCATAAGATAAAGCCCTGTTATCTCCGGTGCCAGCTTTCTGTTCATGAGCTGCATCTGAAATTCGTATTCGAAATCTGAGTTAGCTCGAAGACCCCTTACGAAAGTATGATAATTATTATTCTTCATATATTCAACCAGCAGAGAATCGAATGAGGATACCTCAATTCCGTGCAGACCTGACTCTACAAGAGATTCTCTGAGAAGCCTTACCCTTTCTTCAATCGAAAAGCAGAGAGATTTGGAAGACCGGGTTACCACAGCAACTTCTATTTCATCGAAGATGTTCGATGCCCTCCTTATTATGTCAAGGTGTCCAAGGGTTACAGGATCGAACGTACCGGGATAGATAATTCTCATTGTACTTCCTTCATAGATTCCAGTAAAGACAGCTGTCCCCGTACTTTCTCTTTTTCCATGTTTCCTTCATCACGATCTCATTTCCGCATTCTACAAAAACCACACCATTCGACGATAGAATACTGCTCCATTCCATGCGATCTGCCCATTCATAGAGTTCCCGGTACCTGTACGGAGGATCTACGTATACAACGTCAGGTACGGAATCTGTTTTGCTAATATAATCTTTTATGTCACCTGTAATAACTGCCGCATCATCCATGGAGTCGTGTTCTCTGAGAAAAGTCCTGATAAAGGATGTAGAACGTGGATTTCTGTCAACGAATACACAAAAGGATGCTCCCCAGCTCAAAGATTCAAGCCCTACTGCACCGGTTCCAGCACATAGATCCCATACGACAGCTGAATCGATAAGATCCTTTCCGGCAATATCGAGGAAGGCTCCCCTGATAAGTGATGAGGTTGGTCTGCACAGATTGGAGGAAGGGCGGAGAATATGGCCTTTCCATTTTCCCCGCCCCAGTCTGATCACTCTGGCCTTGTTTTAGTAAGGCCTGATAATGTGTGGAGTAACGAATATTACAAGCTCAGTACTTTCCTCGCGTTCGGAATTGTAAGAGAAGAGCAAATCACCGATCAAAGGAATACTTCCAAGTATCGGGATGGATCTTCTTACTGTAGTACGCTTGCTTCTCATTATTCCACCGATAACCGCTGTGGCACCATCGTCTATCATGAGAGTTGTATTAGCGCTCTGTGTGAGGATTATGGGCTGCTGCGAAGAAGTTGCCTCACCAGAAAGCTCGCTTACAGTAGGTTCAAGCTCCAGTGTAACGTTGTTATCAGCATTGATATGAGGAGTAACTGTCAGTTCAACTCCAACCTGATACATCGATATGTAGGTGTTTCCGCTCTCATCCTGCAGCGTAAGCGGTATTTCCTTTCCGGATACAACTGAACCGGTCATGTTATCGATTATTGCTATTCTGGGCTCAGATAGTATATGCGCATGATTCTGGGATTCAAGCATGGTAATGACAGCATTCACATCGAGCATACTGGTAATGGTACCGAAAGAGAGAGATCCAGTCGGGTCTCCAACGGCAAGACCACTTGTACTTGCACCTCCGTGAATCAGTTCGTTTGTCCTGGTAAGGTTCCCCAGGGTCCAGTCAATACCCATTTCGTTGGCGTAGCTGGCATCGATTTCCACCAGTTTCGCCTCTATCATTACCTGTGCAGTCGGACTGTCAAGGATCGGCAGCAGTCTGCCTACTTCCTCAAGCTTATAAGGTATATCCGTTATGATCAGAGAGTTGGTCCTGTCGTCAACAGATATCTGACCTCTCTCGGAAAGTGCGGTGGTGAGAGCGCTATTCAGGCTCTGCGCAGTGGCATATCTGATGACATATATTTCGGTCTGAAGTTCCTGAAGGTTCTCTCTGTCATGCCGGGTAGAAGCCATCTGATTTATCTCAGTGTAGAACTCATCCCTGGGAAGTACCCTCAGGACATTACCCTGCATGCTGGCTGCCAGCCCCTGAGAGTTCAGGATCGCTACCAGCGCATCCCTCCAGCCCACATTCTGCAGACGGGCCGTAACCGAGGAAGTGTAATCCTCAGGAAGCATGATGTTGATTCCGCTTACATCTGAGATAGCTCTCATAACGGTTCTGATGCTTGCATCGACAACATCTATGGTTATCCTTCTGCCTCCGGTTCCAGACCACTCCACAGGGAAGCCATCTTCTATCTGACGGCTTGATTCACTTATCCGGATACCCCTTGTTGAGGTTGCAACGGACTGTCCGGATAAAGAGGTGTAATCGGGTGAGGACAGTGGTGCTACATCTCCGCCGGAAATGACAGTATCAACATATTCTGAGGTAGCTGACCATGGAGCGAAGGGTATACCTGTAGGCTCGGTCTGCATTTCAAGAATGAGTTTGTTCCCATCAAGAGTTGCGTTGTAGTTGAGAAGCTCACCGTTGACATCTATAATTATTCTGACAATGCCGTCAGGCGGGGCTTTGTACTGACTCGTTCTTATGGACAGAACGCCTCCCCTGCTAACGGAAAAGTCCATCGATGGCAGCGAGTGTACCGCATCGCCAATATCCAGAACGATCCTCATGGGATCGGTCAGAAGAAACCTTTCGTACGAAATCACATCATCAGCAGCTATAGTGACCAGGGTCACGTCGCCGCTTGGTACTACCGAGATATCGGTAATCCTGTACGCAGCCGCTGGTACAGCCAGCAGCAGCAGGAGACTACATACGGTTAACAGACGCATCACAGACCACCTTCTTCATGTAAACGCAGAGAATAAATGGTTGGGATCGTGGTCTCCCCTCCACCTCTCGCGCTATAATCAACTATAACATCCTGAATTACAATGACTTCATTACTCGTTATCTCGGCAACGTGGGAATTATTGGCGAGAATTGTTCCTTCGTAAAGAACGTATGATACATTGATTCCGTCTTCCACCATGGCCTGATCACCACCGACAGGATCAAGTGTAATTCCAACCAGTCTGAATTCCTCGACCGATATCTCCTCGAGAGCCCTCCTGGCGTCCCTTCCCTCGGTTGAGAACTCTGTGAACGGGTCGGGTCTTATTGAAACGGATTCGTATATCCTGAAGGTTCCGCTGCCTGCCTGTATTATATCGTCAACAGATTCAGCTGAGCCTTGCATCCCGCCGGGGTTCTGCCCGGCCATGGAACAGGATACACGCTGCGTATCGTAATAGGGGAGGCTGGTTTCAACTGAACCCAGGCCGCTGTAGACTGTCATGCCAAGGTCGTCAATTGCCCATACAGGCTCCCGGAAACTTTCCATCGCGAACAATCTTGTTGGCTCGAACGAAGGAGCTTCAGCGATGATCTCCCCCGGAGACATCACTGTTGAGATGCCGTTCTCTGCCAGTACAAGACCTCCATCGTACAGACGCCCATCTGAATGATAATTCCATTCATCGTGCGAGGTTCTTACGTAAATGGTGTCGTTGAAGCCGATGAACAGAATATTCTCGGAGGAAGCCAGTATTTCTCCATCAGGAGAATCCTCGAACTGCCACAGCGCAACAGAGGGATCAAAAAGTGCGAGGCCGCCTCCCTCAAGCCTGAATATCCAGTCCGGTCCGATCCTTTGAAGATCACCAATGGGATTCAGTTCTTCAGAAGCGGAATACACAGTGAAACCATCTTCCTCCCTGATCGCCAGATCTCCATCAGTTCCAAGAACAGCTATATCATCGTTACGTATCTCAAGCTCCAGCGGGGAGAAACCATCGGGCAGTGATTCTGTAATGGCTTCGCTGTTGTTATCGTTGAATACAATGTATTCACTATCTGTTACGAATGCCGGAGTTTCACCTTTCAGGTCGAGATCAAGAATATTGCTGACACCCTCCAGGCAGTAAGCCTTCCATTTTCCATCTATTCTGCTGAACCGGAGAAGTGTGCCCCCTTCGAAAAGCAGCCATGCATTTTCTTCCCCTGCATCGGCCATTGTGGGAGGCGCCTGCGCAAGGGTCATTTCTATCCAGCCATAGACTTCGGAGCTGGATACTACAGTTATGGAAACTTCAGGATCGTCAACCGTTGCAGTTGCTTCATCCGTATTATTTCCACAACCGATTACCAGGAATACTGCAGCAGCTGCCAGAAGGGCGGTATAAGTAAATCTAGAGATCCTCATCTTATATGCTCCCTTCCCTATGGCTGCACGAAGGCTGAGATCGTGAAGTTAGCCTCCATATTGTCGTAGCTTCCGTCGGAAGCTTTCTTCTGGACTACAGTCAGATCCGTAACCGCAGTTATCATCATCTGCTGAGTCAACTGATCAAGGAAAACGCCAAGTCTATGAAAACGTCCGGTTAGCTGCATCTGCCATCCATAAACGAGGAAATCCCCCTGAGTAGCGGGAGGCAGCGGAGTTAGAGAGTAGATCTGCAAACCGCTGTTCTCCGCATTCTCGGTCAGTATATCCAGTATTTCATCCTGGTCGTAGGTTCTTGGAAGATATCTATCAAGTTCAGCAAGCTGCTGAGTCAGACGGTTGATCTCCTGCTCGGTTATAGCCATATCCGATGCGGTTCCAGACTGGAGTGAAGTGAGCTCAGCCCTTTTCATGCTCAGGTTCTGTTCGGCCTGCTCGATCCTCTCCTTTATCTCAAAAGAGATCTCCCTGGGATAAAGATATATCAGCGCTACGACAAGGATAATACCTACTATCATGATGTAGAACCTGGGGTCTCTGAGATAGGCATTCATACCAAACCCCCTATGTATTCTGTCTGTAATGAGTTTTGCATCTTATTACCTACCGCCGGCTTTTCCCGATTCGAACATGCCCAGATTGATGTCGTACATCGTTAAAGTATCGCCGCCGAAGACGGTGAATGTATACTCTTCATCTCCACCGTAATAGTAGACTTCTGTCCCTGAAGAAAAGGCTTTAAGTCCGAAGGTGACACTTCCCGAAGTTCCGCCGTACGAGCCCTCACCCAGTTCCGGATAGAACTGAACCTCCAGCCAGAACAAACCGGTGCTATCTGTCATGGTGACATATGTTTCCTGACATCCAATAGTTGACAGACCTATCTCTTCGGCTCCCTGGTTCATCGAGGCATCGGTAAAAATGTGCCCTGTTACGTAAACCCGGGTTTCGTCCATACCCACTGGATTACATCCTGCGATTGCCAGAACAACCAGCAGGCTCAAAACTGAAATCGCAATTATTTTCATGATTCCTCCCCTGTATTATCAGGATGATCTTCAGTGCTCTCTGTTTCTTCAACTACTTCTTCCGTCAATTCGCTGGAATCACCGGCAAACTCTCCCACCATAGATGACAGCGCACGGGGGTTCACTCCAATGATCATATCAAAATTATATCTTCGGCTTCCAGTTCTGCTTGCTTCGGAAGCCAGTGTGTATATCTGCCCATAATCATCAAGGGAGAACAGCGGATTCCTTCCATCGGGCATGATCTCCACTACATCACGCTGGAATTCGATTATGTCACCCCAGGTTTTTGCAACTCCTGAAATGAACATTTCCGAAGGTCCAACGGAAAGACTGGTAAGATAAATACCCTTATCTGTCCTGGTGCCTGGAATTATCGCTTCTGGGTAGATTGCTCTGCAGAGATACTCGATAACGTAAACAGAGTATTTCTGATTCAGAGAAAGATCGATGATCTGCTGCCGTTTTCTTTCCACAGCTTCACTGAGCCGGGTGGCTTCAGCCTGCTGGTCCAGCTGAATACCCAGCTGCGCGATCTGTTCCTCGACCTGCTCGATCTCCGCGTTCAATTCGATCTCATGCTCTTCGAGACCCTTGTAGTCCATGAAGGCGATTATCCCTCCTGCGACAAGAACGATATACGGAATAACGGCAAGGATTGTAAGCACGGCTGTTGATGATCTGGTTTTGGTGACAGCTGCCGGCGCCGCACCCGATGCTTTTCTTTTCCTGCCTTCAGGCTCCTCAAGTATATTGATGTCAACCAGGCATGATTCAAAACCTCTGAGTGCAAGTCCTGTACATACCGCGAGTACTGCACCTATCGAGTCGAGTTCACTGCCGCTGATGACATCTTCAGGTATTGTGATATTTCTGAAAGGCTGAAAGTGTTCAACCGGAAGGCCATGCTGTTCGCTCAGTATTGTTGCCAGACCCGGCATAAGAGAGCATCCTCCGCTTATGTACATCTTGTCAATTCTGGCGTTCTCACCCGATGCCTGGTAGGTAATGAATGATCTTCTGATACTGGTTGAAAGCTCTTCAATCACCCTGCCGATAGCAGTATGGACTTCATCAGACGATATACCGTCCGGAACATTACCCTTCAGCACTCCAAGCGCGACTTCATACTCAAGCCCCAGTGTTCTCTGAAGGGCTTCTACGAACCTTGTGCCGCCAATGGAAAGATCACGGTTGAAGCTTGGAAGACCATTTCTTACAACAACCATGTTCGTCACTTCGGCACCGATGTTGAGTATTGTTATGCATACATCACCGCTGGGTCTGTACGCATGCTGATAAGCCCTCTGCAGCGAGAACTGCTCGAGTTCGATCACTGTAGGCTTGAAGCCTGCTCCCTGCAGAATTCCTCTGTGAAGGTCAACGACTTCCTTCTTGGCTGCAACCAGAAGGACTTCCATCTGCCCGGGAGATATTTCAGGATTGATAATCTTGAAATCAAGGCTGACTTCGTCTATCCTGAATGGAATATGCTGTTCAGCTTCCCACTGAATAGCCTGTCGGGCATCCTGCTCCGACATTTTCTCCATCGGGATCCTTCGAACGATGACGCTTCTTCCTGAGACAGCACTGTGGATATTCTTGCTGCCCGCTTTAACACCCGCCTGTCGGACTACATCATGAACCGTATCAATCAGATGCTCACGATTGACCACTTCCCCGTCCACTATAGTACCAGGAGACAACTCCTGTATGGCATAGCTGGATAGTGTCAGAGCTTTACTGGATCCTGTCAATTGAACTACTTTGATTGAATGGCTGCCGATATCAAGACCAACAGTGCCCCCGCCTGATCTTCCGAAGATGAACATTATCTTCCTTTCCTCAGGTAGCCGTTCGCCTGCATTAGATATTTCCTCACCATAGTGGTGATAGTAACTGAACAACAATAACGTACTCTAAGTTTTACCATCATACAATCCTTAAACTACTCCTGCCTATTCATCATTAATAGAACCTTACAATGTTTCAAGTCCTGCGTCAATACCCTAAATTCATAACTATGGAATTTCATACTTCACTTGACTCCGGATGTCAAAGGGGATATTATCACGCCGGAGGTTGATATGAAAACTGATACTAAGAGATCACCGGGCTTGATATCAAAGATCTCTGATATACAGAATCATTGCAGCCCCAGCGTCAGGCTGACCGTTCCGGTGAGACCTGATCAGGAGGAGCTGTTAACTAGAATCGTTCGCACCATCACACAAAGCAGAGACAGACAGCACAGGTCTCAGAGGATAACGAAAGCAACTATAATCCGAGCGTATATTGATGCCCTGTCGACACTTCCGTTGGATATAAACAATATCACAGATGAGAAGATCCTGCTCGGGAGGGTTCTTGATCTGCTTGAGGAATAACTGCGTATCTCTTTACAGTTTCGTCTTTTCCATCATACTTCACAATGCACTTTAAGATAGATCTGAATACTTCTGCGGCACATGAATTCTCATCAGCAAATAAGCACCGGAAGTGTTCAAGTGTTTATAAAGTATCAGCCCGTATCTCAAAAAGAATGTAATTGCCCAGCGTCAGCAGAGGTTTGAGCCTTAAGGATACAAATTCTCTCCATTGCCCTGATTCATCCTCAGACAGCTCAGGGGATACATTTATTGACGTAATGAACATGTCCACTGCAAGGTGTGAAATACCTCTTTTTTCAAGCGAATCGACGATCTCAGCCGACCCCATTCCGGCCCAGAGCATTTCCATAATGTCAAGAGGAACTCTCCGTTCATCATAGATCGCGTAACCCGGAAAGTAGAATGGCCTTCCGATATTTACCAGCAGCGTCGTGTCCTGGGGTGTTATGAATCCTTCGCATTCCCCAAAGAAGTCATAATACGGCGCCTTTTCAGAGAGGTACGATACGTCATCCGAAAAATCCCAGGGTGTTTCATACGCATATAGATCCATGATCCTGTCCGCTGACCATATCAAACATCCTGTGATCAGTATACCGGTTGCGTATTTGACTGTTCTGCTACTGCTCTTCAGCAGCTTCATAAAAGCTTCAGATACGGGAATTGACAGCATTGCCAGACCGGGCAGGAGATATCTTACTCGAACCACATCACCCCTTAAGATGACTGTGAGCAGAATGTAAACAAGCGGGAGGGTGAATTTTCTTCTTTTATTCTTCAGGACAGGCAGCGCAAGAATGGTTCCTGCAAGGAGCAGAGGGCCGCTTGCCCCGTCGAACAGCGCCGGATTATCCCATTCACCGTGCAGCGACATGCGTACAGGAAGAAGTAGGTAATCCGCAATGCTGTTAAGGGATGTACTGAAGCTGCCTGCTGCGAAGTATTCAGATGCTCTGCCGCTGATACGATATTCCGGACCGAACAATCCTCTTAGAAGCGGGTAAACAGGGTTCCCCAACTGCAGAATATTCGGCAGGATCCACCAGGCCGTGGTAAAGACGGCAGCGCAGGCGCACAATATTGACGTCCTTCTTGACATGTTCCTGAAGTACACAGGCAGAAGCAAGCAGACGGAAATAAGTACAAGAAATCCATTGTACTTACAGCAGCTTGCTCCCCCCGCCCATAAAACCGCCAGAACGGGATTCCCCTCCTTTCTGATAAGTTCGACGTAGGCGAGCAGGGAGAAGAAGATCAGAAAAGAATCGGAGTAGCTCCATGAAGCGTTCCTGAACAGTTCCGGGATGCTGAGCAGAATGGCAAGGGACAGTATCGCAGCTTTCTTTCTTCCCTGCTTGAGAAAATAACCGGTGATAACGGAACATGAAGCGAGGAAGCCCAGAAAGCTTACTGCCCTGGATATCCGGAAACCGAATGTCCCTCCCGCAAGAGTGTAAAAGGATTCGGTAAGGTAGGGATAGCTGAAGAATCTGGACCAGTCAGGCCTTACGATCCTTCCGGCCTCAAGCCAGATCCTGGCCTGATAAAGATGGTGGATCGTAGCATCCCTGGATACAGGAGGAAGAATCACCAGCGGTATTACCGTCAAACCGCACAAAGCTATGAACAGACCACCCATGGGCATGCTCAAGCGCCCCGGCCTTACCCAGAGAAGCATTCCAATACCAAGGATAACCCAGAGAACTCCCGGTATAAGGAGTCCTGACCAGCCGGCCGCGGATATAAGAAAAAACAGCACGAGGCTTCCTGCCCCGAACCTTTCGGGCCAGCCTGGTGATGAGGGAAGGGTCAAGGCACCCCATCCGCTGATCGAGACAGCGGTCATCAACAGAAAGACTAAAACCATCAGTATCAGCATTACCGATAAAGAATAGAATACGCAGGATAAAACAAGGGGCTGTCCTAAATGCCGTTCATGAAATATCTTCTAATCATGGAAATAGAAAAAAGAATTTTGATCGCTCTCCCAGCATACAACGAAGAAGCTACTATAGCTGATGTCATTCAAAGGATACCGCAGCAGCCTGCTCCGGGTGCCGACATCACTGTTCTGACAGTAGATGACGGTTCAACGGACGGGACAGTTTCCGCTGCCAGGTCTGCGGGAGCCGATGTAATATCCCACGGCAGAAACCTCGGTCTCGGGGAAACCTTCAGAACTGCCCTCAGATATGCCAGGGACGGTGGTTACCACATACTCGTCACCATCGATTCCGACGGTCAGTTCGATCCGAGACACATTCCGCTTCTCATAAAGCCTGTAATGGATGAAAAAGCCGATTTCGTCACAGCCAGCAGATTTGTGGACCCCGAGCTGCTCCCCGACATGCCGAAGCTTAAGATATGGGGCAACCGGCGCGTAGCGAAACTGGTCGGAAAACTATCCGGAATAAGCATCAAGGACGCAACCTGCGGATTCAGAGCATACGGCCCGGCAGCACTGGAACGGCTTTCAAGCTTCAGCAGGTTCACTTACACCCAGGAAGTGATTATAGATCTGGCCGGCAAGGGACTCTCCATTCTTGAAGTTCCGGTCAAAATACTTGGAGAGAGACCTGTCGGCTCCTCCAGAATAGCCAGCAGCCTCTGGAGATACGCCATTCTGTCTCTTGCTGCAATGTACTCGATCTCGCACGATCACAGGCCATGGAAGTTCTACGGAACACCTGCTCTGATCCTTATGATTCTGGGTACTGTGGCGGACCTGTTCGTTTTCATAAGATGGATGTTAACCCGCAGCATAGCACCCTACACAGCGGTAGGGCTGGGAGGACTTTTCCTCATTACATTCGGGGTTCTGCTTTTCCTGTTCGCGTCTCTGGCGGATACCGCCTCACACAACAGACACCTTATAGAGATCATTATTGCCGAACACGTGAGGAAAAACCGTAAGAAAAAATAGGGACGGAGGGATGCTCCGTCCCTATTTATTTTTTGATAATCTCGCTTTTTCCATCGGGCAGGTCTTTGGCTGTAAAGCCGATCTTCTCAAGTTTATCACGCATAAGATCCGTAGCCTCGAACATCCTGTTCTCCCTCAGGATTCCTCTTGTCTGGGCCAGTATTCCGCACAATACGGCAGTATCCTCTGTTGAAGAATTACCGCCGGTCAGATCAAGACCGAGGATGGAACCGGCAAGTTCATCCAGTACATTGGCAAAAGCAGCTCTGTCTTCAGGGGTATCGTTTCTATCAAGAGCGCTGTTGCCTGCACGGACAAGCTCGAAGACCGAAGCCAGCGCACCGGGAGTGCTCAGGTCATCGTTCATGGATTCGTAGAATGCTGCCTTAGTAT
>JAUWSL010000059.1 GCA_030610085.1 Candidatus Aegiribacteria sp. | reverse complement strand
GTTGTAAAGGCGCTGAAAAGGTATGCAGCGGCTATACTGCGTGTGATTATCATTCCTCCCACCGCAGGTCCGATCACAGCTGACAGATGGAAAAGCGTGGTCCTCCATTTCACCGCGCTCTCAAAACTCTTCTCAGGAACAAGTAAAGGAAGAAGAGCAGTCCTGGCTGGAGACGCAACACGGTGGAATGCCGCGTCAAAGAAGAGAAGAACGTACATCCAGATGATTGCGCCACTGGAGTAGCTGAAAACGGCCAGCGCAACGGATGTGAGAGTTGTTCCGATCATACCGGCCACCATTACAGTGCGCCTGTTGAATACGTCTGCAAGGTAACCTGCAGGAAGGGTGAAAAGAAGCATCGGTATCGCCTGTGTAAGTCCGATCAGACCGAGCATCAGAGCCTGATCCGTTCTCTGGTACATCTCCCAGCCTATGGCCAGACTCTGAGCAGCCGTTCCTATGTGAACAAGAACACCGCCCATAAGAAGGCTTCTGAACGCAGGAATTCTGAAAACTCCGTATGGATTATGATTCCGGGAATTCATACCTGTTTACTGCGCCTTCCCGGACTCTTCAGGATCACATGAACATCCTCTCATGCGTTGATGAATGAATCAGGTAAGTATCATATATCCTGACATAATAGGAAGGGCGGGAATATCCCGCCCTTCCTGCCGGTTTTGTGCGCAGAATCTATCTGATCACGACAAGGTCGGTAATACCAGCCCAGCCGGAGGTGGAGATCCTTACATGGTAAACACCTGAAGGAATCATCGCTCCGTTCGCACTTTGCAGGTCCCAGACAAGACTGTGCTGGCCGGCTGCCATCTCTTCGGCTGCAAGTGTGGTGACGATCCTGCCTGTTATATCGTAAACATCTATCCTTGCCGTACCGGCAGAGGCAAGGGTGAAGGGAATTGTAGCGCTGCTCATGGCAGGGCTGGGATATACGGCATATATGCCGTTGATGTAATCCTGGATGCCTCCCCCCTCAGAACCGGTACCGGTAACTTCGATCGATCCCTGGTAGGAAATGTGATCCCTTGCCCAGGCTACAACGGATATTGACCCGGTTGATGATGGGTTGACAAAGAAAGCAGCTTCTCCAGTTCCGTCCGTTATGTCAACCATATAAATGTCACCGGTCTGCCAGTTACCTTTTTGAAGGCATACCCTGGCACCGATTACTGGAGAACCTTCAGATGTTACAGTTACAGTTATAGTTGTTGCTTCGGAGATACTGTCGTTATGTGAAGCATCAAGGTTATTAGCGTCTTCGAACCACATTGGCAGTTCCGGTTCACCGAAGAGGTTATACTCCTTAAGGCACCAGTCCTGGAGCTCACCCCCGGGGGGGGACATCGCGTCATTGCCCATAAGGTGAGTCACACCGAGGTTGTAAAGATCATCGTTCCACATTACATCGTAGAAGTATCTTGAGAGTATCTCGCTTACTCCATAACCAGGGCTGCCTGGATTTCCCCATCCGTACCTGGCGTTGAAAGCGCCGAAACCACCGCCGTTGGGAGAATTAAGCCATGCGTCGCCCATGCAGTCGGCACCGTAATCAAGGTAACCGATAAGGCATGAAATCGAGTTCCATATAGCGGGAAGACCTCCATCGGAGATGTTAGTCTGGTTCATGAAATGAGATGTAGTGTAACTTCCGCCGGGAAGTGAGAAGGATGTCATGGAGCCGTGGCTTGAATGGTAAAGGTGGTGAGGGCCGGCATTTATCATGTTCTGAGTGATGGTTACATTGTTGTTGCCCGTTGAGTTGTAACATTTCTCCTCTTCCCAGGCCGGGGAGGAGGGGACCATGGGGGAAATAAGTTCAGCTCCTGCTGAACCGTAGCACCAGTAAGGATCTCCCCAGAGCAGCTCGGTAGTGTAACCGATCCTCAATTCGATGGGAGCTGAATCAAAATAGTCCGTAGTTGAGATACGTTCGTAAGTATAGACTTTCTGATTGAATATCGTGCATTCATCCGGTGTGTTTACACTTGCCCTTCCAACCCAGAGATCGGGATGGTAGTCAATGTCATCGATTCCGAATTCACCCCAGATCCCGTTACCGTTACTGTCCCAGAGGTCGGCTCCGGGTATAGAATCGTTGATATCAGCCCAGTAGAGGTCAACGGGAGGGTACTGGGTGTAGGGGGGGTAGTGGATTTTGCCGTTTCTTCCGGCAACGCTGTTATCTTCTCCGTATATGAGTACATATTCCACACCCTCTGTAATGCAGTCGGTAAGGAATGCACGGATTTCCTGAGGCAGGTCAACAAATGAATACTGGGTTTGAATCCAGGTTGTTGTGTATACATTTGTGGGGATGCCCTTTGATGTTTTCCAGTCGGCAAGTTCCTGAGCATAGCTTTCGTAATCAGGGTAGGCGATGATCACATATTCACCATATGTCAGATCCTTCGAATCAATTATGGCTGCACCTGAACTGGAAACCGCATCCGGATTCACAACGGAGTTCCTCACTATTTCCTGTGAGCGGAGTTCACTCTGGATGCTTCTCCTGGAAACAGTGAATGCTTCGGAGCTGGTTTCGTAGGTAACGTTCAGAGTAAGGCCTGTGAGGATCTCAACAGTTCTGCTGGTTGGATTCCATCGTACCGGGAATATCTTCAGGTATGCTACTGGAATGCCTGCAATGACGCTTGAACCGGCGAAATCGATCGTTTGCTCCGGATATGAAGTGCTTAAATTGTATATATCCGGATCGGGTACAACAGGATAAATTTCCTGTTCAACTGAAAGAGGCACAGGTGGAGATGCGGGCATTACGGTGAAGCGTCCGCGAACAGGTGTATACACCGCATCTATCACTTCTATAGCGGTTGCGGCGCTTCCGGTTGGAAGAGCTATCCTGGCGGTGAATTCGGGGAGGCTCGGCTCTCCCTCGGCTCCAAAAAGGGCCATGCCAGTACCTGTTATCCTTGTATAGATACCGGTTTCCTCGAAATTGATTGCGGAAGCATCCAGGGGTATCGGCACAATCATTTCACCCGCGGAGAGGGGGAGAGTCGCTGCCAGTAGAAAAATAATAACCAGGTAATTCATATACTCATCCTTTCGATGAATTCCATTAGTGGATATTTCTTATAGATCCTTAAACAGAGAAAGAATATCGATTCAGAATTTAAACACTTCAGATTCCCATTGAGTTCCCATGCCCGGTCTGATCAGTGGAAAACAGCTGACTGTAATAATTCTTCTACAACTGACGAAATACTGCCATCAGACTGGCCCGTTGATGTCCAGAGTATTGAATCCGGTGAAGCTACCGCGTACATAAGAGTCTCCGAATCCTCCACCTGGAATACCAGGTAATCCACACTGAAGAATTCATAGGCTATTGTCGCGCGGTGAACAGCGGAATCCGTCCCAAGGTCCAGCGGTTCATCGTATACAGAAATATCGTTACCGGTCAGTTCATTCAGTACGTGAATGAACTGCATCGCGTTTTCGGATCCGTTATCTCCGGGGAAAACGGAGACCGCAACCGTGACCATCATGGAATCGTCAGGGAAAACCTCATCCCATTCGATTCCCGTTTCAACGATCGGATTTGAAACGGTGTCAGCGGGAACGATTTCTTCTTCAGAACCGGCAAGAACATCAAGGAATAGAAAACCGCCTACCAGAACAGCAAGGCCTATGGTGATATATAACATTTCATTGGAAACACCCAGATCACTTTCATCCCCTTCGACTCCTGCTCCGTTAACGGGGCATGTCAGAAGGAACACAGCCGTCAGAAGTGCTGCCAGGGTAGCTCTAGTGATCATATCACTCTTCCTCTTCTGTGACACTTGCCATTATCTTCTCCTGGATTTCCCTCGGAACCGGCTTATAACCTTCGAAACTCTGCGTGAAACTTCCCCTTGCCTGGGTCAGTGATTTCAGAGTACTTGTATACTGAAAGAGTTCTGCTTCGGGAACACTGGCCTTTATTACCTGGAAGGCTCCCTCCGCTTCAATGCCCTGTATACGCCCGCGCCTGGAAGTCAGGTCGCTCATAACATCCCCCATGAATTCTTCCGGGACCGTGACCTCCATGTTTACGACAGGTTCAAGAAGGCTGGGTCCCGCATTCAGCATGACATCCTTGAAACACTTTCTTGATGCCAGCTTGAAAGCCATATCTGAGGAATCCACAGGGTGGTAGGAACCATCGTAGACAACAGCCTGCAAATCCACAACCTTACAGCTGGAAATGGGTCCGTTCTTCATGGCCTCGATTATTCCTTTTTCCACTGCCGGAATGAAATTTGTGGGAACGTTGCCTCCTACTACTTTACTTTTGAATTCAAATCCGGCTCCCCTTGGCAGCGGTTCAAGTCTTATGAATACATGACCGTACTGGCCGCGACCGCCGGTCTGCTTCCTGTGCTTGTAAGAACCCTCGGCTTTTTTTGTAATCGTTTCGTGGTAGGCAATCTTAGGTTTGAAGGTTTCCGTTTCCACTCCGGTTGAGTCCTTCAGCCTGCTGAGCATGACTTTGAGGTGAAGCTCACCCATTCCAGAGAGAGTCGTCTGTCCTATCTCGGATTCGTTTCTGAGGATAAGTGTGGGATCCTGAGCTGCAAGGAGTGAGAGGCCCGAACCCATCTTGTCCTCGTTGCCTCTTTCCTTCGGGGCGATGGCGACCCTGTAGACCGGCTCGGGGAAAACAATGGGGTTGAGGATGATCTTGCTTCCCTTCTGTCCGAGAGTGTCGTTTGTGGAGGTACTCTTCAGTTTGGCGATAGCCGCGATGTCACCTGTGGTCAGTCTGTCCGCGTTGATCCTGTTTCCGCCGGTTATGAAATAATAATTGCCAAGACGTTCAGTGGAATTCCTTGATGTGTTGGTTATGTCAGCAGTTCCTGCAATCTCTCCGCTCACCACCCGTACGAAGACTATTTCTCCCATATGGGTGTCTACTTTGCTGTTGAACACTCTGGCAACGAAGGGACCTGAGGGATCGGGAACGATCTCCACTTCTTTATTCCTGTCGGTTGCAGCTACCGGGGTTCCCTTCAGGGGAGAGGGTACTAATATGGGTATTGAATCAAGGAGGAACTTCTGACCGACCGGGGGAATTGCCAGTCCGCTGAATACCGGGAAGAAATTCCTGGTGGCTACCGCCTTCTGCAATCCGGCAGTCAACTCTTCTTCCGAAAGCGTTTCATTCTCGAAGAACGATTCCATCAATTTCTCATCAGACTCGGCAGCCGTTTCAACCAGCTGCATCCTGTACATTTCAATATCATCCTTCGCTGAATCGGGCAGAGGTATTTCCTTCCCCTCAGAGTTAACAGCCTTACCTGTGAGTACATTCACAACCGCAGAGAAGACTCCGTTCTCCTTCACGCAGAATGTCACCGGAATGGCGCTTTTCCTGAGGTTCTTCCTGATGTCCTCAAGAATCCTTTTAAAATCAGCGCTATCACGGTCAAGACGGTTGATCCAGATCATCAGCGGCTTGTCGTTTCTGGCGGCGTAATCCCATGTTTTAAGGGTTCCAACCTCAACACCGTCTGATCCGTCGACAACAAGAAGAACTGCGTCGGATACTGTGATACTGCCAATGGTTGCACCGTGGAAATCGACCAGCCCGGGTGTATCGATTATGTTGATCTTGCAGCCACTGTATTCAATTATGCCCATCGAAGAGGAAAGACTGTGTTCTCTGTCGCGGCTTTCATCGGTGTAATCGAATTGGCTTGTTCCATTATCGACGCTTCCCAGGCGTTCTACGGCACCACCTGCAAACAGAAGCGAATCACATAGGCTGGTTTTGCCAACCGTACCGTGACCGATAACCGCTATCGTTCTAAGCTTATCTGAATCGTAGTTTTTCAAATCAATACTCCTAATCCCGAACCTGTTCACATCGGAAAACGTTACTAATATTCATACAGTTCTGAGGGAGCATATTACTTACGCATGAAAAGTGCTTCTGTCAACCGCTAACTGTATATGAAAACTGCTGCTTTATGCATGGAGGAAAAGTGAGCTCAGCCAGGCTTCTGCTTCTATTCGTGGGAATCGCGTTCCTCTGGTTCATCATCAGACAGGTGATACGTCAATGGCTTACTGGCCCCGACAGGGAGAAAGAATACAGAGAGCTGGACGCCGAGGAAAGAGCGATAGAGAGGGAAACAGGGGATAATATCCCGGTATGCCCGTTTTGCGGAGCTCTGACGAGACTGCACAGGTATCCGCATATTACTGTCTGGAGATGCATCAACTACCCGGACTGCAGGGGATTCGTTAAAGCCAGGAAACCCAGAAGGATGAAATTCGCTGCCGACTGGAGCAGGAAACAGAAAAAAGACAGGACTTGAAACCGTAGCGTCTTGGTAATAGATTGGCCATTCTCCGATCATCTGATAGATCCCATGGAACCTTAAGGAGGAAACGTGTCTTCCCAGGAAGAAAGAATCACCAGGCACCCGGTTCTGGAAGAACACGGGATCAGGAAAGTCGAATTCACTTTCAATGGAAAACCTGCTGTGGGAGTTGAGGGTGAAGCGGCATCATCCGCTCTGTTCGCCATGGGAATTCACGTATTCGGACATCATCACACTGATTCGAGCGCACAGGGAATGTTCTGTGCCAATGGACAGTGTTCGCAGTGCACCCTTCTTATAGACGGGATTCCTCGAAAGAGCTGCATCGTTCCGCTGGAGGCGGGAATGCAGATAGAAAGCCTTGAAGGTCTTCCGGAACTGAGAGACCTTCCGGGCCCCGATGTCCGTCCACCCCTTAGAACCGATACAGGTGTTCTCATTCTCGGTGGAGGGCCTTCGGGCATGGCCGCCGCGATAGAGCTCGGGAAAAAGGGTATAGATACCATCATCGTTGACGACAAGGACCGCCTTGGAGGAAAGCTTGTTCTGCAGACTCATAAATTCTTCGGCTCAGTAGCCGATTGCCACGCGGGAACACGGGGTATCCATATAGCTCTACTGCTTGCGGATGAGATAGAGAAGCTGGAATCGGTGGATGTATGGCTGGACAGTATCGTACTCGGAGTTTTCAGTGATGGTACAGTGGGTATAAGATGCGTTGACGGTTACAGGATCGTGAAACCCGAGTACCTGCTTATTGCAACCGGCGCAAGAGAAAAATCACTTCCATTCCCCGGAAGCACATTGCCTGGAGCGTACGGCGCAGGAGCATTCCAGACCCTTGTCAACAGGGATCTGGTGAGGTGCGCGGAAAGAATTTTCATCGTTGGCGGCGGCAACGTTGGCCTTATAGCCGCGTACCATGCCCTGCAGGCCGGGATGACTGTCGTTGGCCTGGCGGAGGCACTTCCTGTATGCGGCGGATACAAGGTTCATGCGGATAAGATAAAGAGGCTCGGAGTTCCTGTTTTTACAAGACATACTGTGCTCGCGGCTCATGGCAGTGAAAAGGTGGAAGCGGTTACTATAGCGGAGGTCGATGACTCTTTCACTCCCCTGCCGGGTACTGAAAAGAGCTGGAAAGTCGATACCGTTCTTGTAGCGGTGGGGCTCAACCCTGTCGACGAGTTTCACAGGAAAGCCTCTCAGTTTGGAATGAAGACGATGATGGCAGGTGATGCGGAGGAGATCGCAGAAGCCAGCGCGGCAATGTTCTCCGGGAAAATACAGGGGCTTCAGATCGCCAGGGAGCTGGGAGTGGAGGACATATCGATCCCCTCAGATCTGCATGAGAAGGCTGAAGTGCTGAAAAGCCCCGGCGGAGAATTATTCCCATACGATCCGCCCGATATAAGGGAGGGAGTGTTCCCTGTTCTTCACTGCATGCAGGAAATCCCGTGCAATCCATGCATGACCTGCTGCCCGAAGGATCTTATTGATACATCCGGACATCCTATCATGGGGCTGCCCGAATTCCATGGGTCATGCGTTGGATGCGAGAAGTGCGTGGCCGTGTGCCCGGGGCTGGCCGTTACTCTGGTGGATTTCAGAGAATCCTCGGAGAGGCCTCTGGTTACCATACCCTTTGAGCTGGGTGAGTGGCTGCTGGAGAAGGGCAGTGAGGTGACCGTTACCGGATGGGAGGGCTCGGTGCTCGGAAAAGCTGTGATCGCGGGTTGGAAAAAAGCTGCCGGATTTCCGCATACGACCCTGCTGAAACTTGAAACTCCTGCCGATATCGCCTGCAGGACAGCAGGAATTCTGATCCAGGATCCCGAAGAGATCGCCCCCCTTGAAGAACCCCTCGAAGTGCCTCTCCCCGATGATGCTATTATCTGCAGGTGCGAAAGGGTAAGTGCTGGTGAGATCCGCAGACATATAAGATCGGGAATAAGGGATATGAACCATCTGAAGGCGATAACAAGAGCCGGATTCGGAGCATGCGGAGGTAAGACCTGTGCAGCCCTTATCGAGAGGATATGCTCGGAGGAAGGGATAGGCGGGAGAGAGATCACTGACTTCACGGACAGACCCCTTTTCGCAGAGACTGAGCTGGGATGGTTCTCGGGGGCGGATGATGAATAGGAAATATTACGACTCGATAATCATCGGAGCCGGAAGCGTCGGAGCGCCCCTTGCTATAAGCCTGGCCGAGAAGGGTATTTCCGTTCTCTGCATAGACAGAGCATCCTCCGCAGGCCAGGGAAACAACAAATGCGCAATCGGGGGAATCAGGGCTACTCACAGTGAGCCCGCAAAGGTCGCCCTCGGACTCCGGTCGCTTGAGATCTTCAGAACCTGGCAGGAAAGATACGGTGATGACATAAGCTGGTACCAGGGAGGTTACACTTACGTTGCGTACGATGAGGGTACTATGAACCTCTTCAGGGGGAATGTCCCCCTCCAGCAGAAGGCGGGTCTGAATATCAAGCTCATAGATGCCCCGGAGATGGAAAATTTAGTACCGGGTATTAATCCGGAAGGTCTTCTGGGGGGAACGTGGTCTCCCTTCGACGGAAGTTCAAGCCCCATGCAGAGCTGTTACGCGTTCGGGAGGAGGGCGGAAGAGCTTGGAGCCGAGTTTGCCTTCAACGAAACGGTTACAGGTCTGAAGATCTATAAAAACAGGATTGTAACGGTTACAACTGACAGGGATTCCTACTCCTGCGGTTCGGTTGTGAACTGTGCCGGATCCTTTGCGGCAGGAGTCGGAGAAATGGCCGGGATCGAACTTCCTGTATTCCCGGAGAGCCATGAGGCCGGGGTCACCGAACCGGTTGAGAGACTCTTCGATCCTATGGTTGTGGATATACGGAAAGCTCCGGGTTCAGCTAATTATTACTTCTATCAGCACGATACCGGGCAGGTTGTCTTCTGTATCACGCCGGACCCGCCGATACCCGGCACCGATACCTCTGAGACATCAGAATTCCTGCCGCTGGTCGCTCCGAGAATGACAGGGCTCTATCCCAGGCTTGCCAATCTTAAAGTAAGGAGATTATGGAGGGGCATTTACCCCATGACGCCGGACGGGGCACCGATACTGGACAGGTGCGGCCCGGACAATCACTACGTTGCGGTTGGCATGTGCGGCCAGGGATTCATGCTGGGTCCGGGTATAGGAGAGGTTATGGCAAGGTTTCTGACCGATGAAGTGAATGAAACGGACAGACTGGTTCTCAGTGAACTCCGCCTTGACCGCCAGTTCACCTCCGAAGAAGCTCTCAAATAACGGGGACGTACCACACTTCTTCAACTAACTAGACGCAATATCCTTGTTATAATACTTATAAAAACTTATAAATACTTATTAATCAAGTATACTTCAATAACAGAAAGGATACTGTTGAATAGATGAAGAGTTAGGGCCAGTGGCCTATTCGGTCGGCCTCGAGTTTAGCGAATATTCCCCGGATACCCCGTAACCCGGAAGCGATAAGGCTATACAGTACAGGCTTGGACATTGATACTTCCTCTTTCTGAAACTGTTTTGTATACTTTTTGTTAATACCTGTGACGTGCACATTATATCAGTTCAAAAAAATCATGGAGGAACCCGATGAAGTATGCTCCCTTACTGCTTGTATTCACAATGGCAGCCTTTGCAGAGATGTCCGTCTGCGGAACGGAGGAGCTGCTCCCGATCGGTTTTACGGATGAAGAACTGCTGCGTCTGGATGAGATAGGCCTCAATACCGTTCCCACTTCACCGCCGCCTGAAGGCACGGTTAATCCTGGTGAGTTCGACCCTGCGACCGGCGTATTCGTCAGGTGGCCCATGGGGCTTCCGTATAGCCTGATCGTCGCTTTTTCCGAAGAAACCACCGTATGGGTTATCTGCGAGTCGGAACAGCAGAGTACTGTTGAGACCGCTTTCACGAATGCCGGAGTGAACATGAGCAACGTCGACTTCATATTCGCGCCTACTAATACGATCTGGGTACGTGATTACGGCCCGTGGTTCGTGCTGCTGGAGGATGGAGAGCAGGGCATATTCAATTACACATACAACAGACCACGATATTTGGATAACAATTTCCCTGTGGTTGTGGGTTCCACATGGGGAATACCGGTCTATACTTCAGCGATCGTTCACACAGGCGGAAATTACATG
>JAUWSL010000004.1 GCA_030610085.1 Candidatus Aegiribacteria sp. | reverse complement strand
TTCCTCTCGACGCAAGCTCCGAGAGGACAGGTAGAATAATCCCGGTCCTGGCATGCTCCCAGGAACAATTAACTGTTTCCGGAGGAGGGCAGACAGCTCCCATTCCTCCGGTATTGGGGCCGGTATCACCCTCTCCGATTCTCTTATGATCGCGGCTTGGAGGAAGAATCACGCACTTTTCCCCGCTGCAGATCGCCAGTATGCTTACTTCTCTGCCTTTTAACCTCTCTTCGACCACGACTTGAACTCCCGATCCTCCTGTTTTTCCATTGAAGAGTTCTTCCAGTATACCCTTTGCCTCTACAGAATTATCCGGGAGGAATACACCTTTCCCGCCCGCAAGTCCATCTATTTTAAGAACATACCTGCATGCATCCTCTCCGATGTACTCCATGGCAGAAGCAGTATCGGAGAACACTTTTCCAACAGCAGTCGATACTCCTGCTGACTCCAGTATCTCTTTGGCGAACCATTTACTGCCTTCAAGCTTTGCGCCATCCGCTCCGGGGCCGAAACAGGGAATACCTTTTCTTCTCAGTTCATCAGCGAGCCCGTTTACAAGAGGTAACTCAGGACCGACCACTACAAGATCGACCTTTTCCTTTAATGAAAGTTGAACAAGACCATCTGTATCGGAGGCTGCAACCGGGAACGATTTCCCGAGCTCCGCCATGGCGGGATTACCCGGTGCACATACAAGTGAATGATCGCCTGATCTCGAAAACGCCCACGCAAGAGCGTGCTCTCTACCTCCAGCACCGACAACCAGGATTTTCACTTTTCCTCCCTGGAATGGTATACATTTCTCTCGGCGGGGAACACTCCGTCTCTGACCTCATTTGAGAATGTCTTCAGAGCTTCCAGAATCATTTCATCAAGCTTCACGAATTTCTTGACAAATCTGGGTTTGAAGTCCCCGGACAGACCGAGTATATCGTTCACCACGAGTATCTGCCCGTCGGTGAACCTGCCCGCACCAATACCGATAGTAGGCACTGTGAGTGCTTCGGTAAGTTCACCTGCAAGTTCTTCTTCGATACACTCAAGTACTATCGAGAATACTCCAGTCTGCTGCAGAGCAAAAGCCTCCTCGAACAGTTCATCTCGTCTGTCGCTGTAAACGACTCTGTAACCTCCAGTCTCACTGATCGACTGCGGAAGCAGTCCCACGTGTCCCATCACAGGTATTCCAGAGTCAATGATCGCCTTTGAGCGGGATACGGAGCGATTGTTGCCACCCTCCAGCTTAACAGCATCCGCACCACCTTCGGAGTGAAATCTTTCGGCGTTCTTTACAGCCTGAGAATCTGAGCTCTCGTATGATCCGAACGGCATGTCACCTATGACCAGTGTATTGACAGCTCCCCTGGTAACGGCTTTTGTGTGGGCTATCATGACATCAATGTCCGCACCAAGCGTATTCTCCTCTCCGAATACAACCATCGCCATGGAATCACCTACAAGTATGAAATCCACTCCCGCTTCCTCTTCAAGTCTGGCGGTAATGTAATCGTATGCGGTAAGTGATACGATCTTTTCCCCTCTGTTTTTCTTCAAAAGCAGAGAATTGATGTCCTTCTTCATATAGATGACTTCTTAGAATCAGAAGGACGGCCCTTTGCTAGACGGTCATCAGGGATCAGCCATCTATAAACAACAAGATAGCATACCACAGCATAGGCCAGGCCAGCGATTATATCAACGATATAATGTTCCGCACCGTAGGCGATTTCAAAGCATATACCTGCAACTACTATTGCAAACCACATGGCTTTCCAACGAAACTCCTTCAAGGCTATCATTAAGATCAGTATCGGTACTCCCGTATGAAGCGATGGCATCGCTCCCCTCGGGCTGGGACTGAATGAAGAGATCAGCCCACCAGGTGCGAGTTCCCCGAGGGCTCTGAGGGTTATCCTTTCTACATGCGGGATCATGTTTTCAAGAGAAGCCATCCAGGGGGGTGTAAGAGGAAAAAGAACGTAGGTAGCATATCCGGAAAGGGAGATCAGGGCTATTGCCACGGTTCCCCTTTTCATCCTTTCCTCTCCTTTTCTGACAAGAAGTATCAGAGGAAATACTAACGGAATGAAAAACAGAGATGCATGGAAAACGGCAAAAATATAGTCGTACCACGAAATAACACCATGATACAGATGTTCCTGAAGCCACACTACGGGCAATTGCCCGAACAGACTCCTTTCAAAGGCAATGATCGCTGCGCCATGGAACTCCTGAAAATGGGAAGAAACGACATACTGCAGCTGCCAGTACGAAAGCACGAGCAGCGGGTAGAAAAGCCACGGTCTCACCACTCCGGGAATGCGTTTCCATCTGTACAGAAAGTAACATAGCAGGAAAGTCATGAGAGGGACTGGAATCCTGGGGACAAGCCTTGAAAGGGGAACGATAAGCATGATCGCAGTGTATACCGTGAAAAAGATGAGTATCAGACGGTAATTTCTATCTTTCACAGAAGAGTATATCGTCCTGAGCGAAAACAATTTAATACCTTCCGTACAATGCAGTTTCAATAGATAATAAAGCGGGGGCCACATCCCTGAAGAATGTCTACTAAACAGGGTTAAAGGTCTTACTACGGCCTGTTGCTGCTTCAGTCTACCTGGTTAAACAGATCACGCATCAGCAAGACATCAGGGCGCAGCCTTCATTGCTTCCATTTGGCACTCTCAGCAACTGGCCCCCTGAACCAAAAAGTTAATATCCCGCGCCATCGGTGTCAAACTTGCCCTTGGAGTATATACAAATCTGAATTAGTTTTCGCCATGGGAAATCTTAACAATCACCCTGACAGGAAGTGCTGAGAAATGGCTAAGAATATTACGAATCCGGAAAAGGATTTTGCAAGATGGTACCAGGATGTTATCCGTGAAGCCGAGCTTGCCGACTCTGCTCCCGTGCGAGGGTGCATGATAATCCGGCCCTACGGATACTCGATCTGGGAGAATATCAAGGCAAGCCTTGACGCGAGCTTCAAGGAAACCGGGCATAAGAACGCATATTTCCCTCTGTTCATACCGGAGAGCTTCATTAAGAAAGAAGCAAAGCATGTTGAAGGATTTGCTCCGGAACTTGCCATTGTCACCCACGGAGGAGGCAAGAAGCTTGAAGAGCCCCTTGTTGTAAGACCGACTTCGGAGACCATTATCAACCATATGTTCTCAAAGTGGATAAACTCCTACAGAGATCTGCCGATGCTGCTTAATCAGTGGGCGAATGTAGTTCGATGGGAAATGCGTCCAAGGGCTTTTCTAAGGACCACTGAATTTCTCTGGCAGGAGGGTCACACTGCCCACGCGAATGAGGAGGAGGCCAGAGAGGAAACCCTCAGGATGCTGAAGGTTTATGCGGATTTCGCGGAGAATGTGGCCGCAATTCCCGTAATACCCGGAAGGAAAACGGAGCAGGAGAAGTTCGCCGGCGCGGTGGACAGCTACACGATCGAAGCTATGATGGGTAACGGCTGGGCGCTGCAAAGCGGAACAAGCCACTACCTTGGAACCAATTTCGCCAGGGTGTTCGATACCATGTACCTAGACAGCAACAATGAACAGCAGTTCGTACATCAGACCAGCTGGGGTGTATCCACGAGATTGGTCGGCGCTGTGATAATGGCTCATGGCGATGAGAACGGGTTGCGTCTGCCGCCGAAACTCGCACCGGTACAGGTCGTTATTGTACCTATAGCCAGGGATGACTCAGCCAGAACTGAGGTATTGATGGTCGTTGACAGCATCAATGAGGGCCTGAAAAAAATGGGTATTCGAGTTGAAGTGGATAACCGCGAAGGCATGAGCCCGGGTTTCAAATTCAATTACTGGGAAGTCCGTGGAGTACCCCTTAGACTTGAGATCGGACCGCGTGATCTGAAAGAAGGGCATGTGACGGCCAGCGCGAGGAACAGGCCGGGCAGAGAAGACAAATTCACTATTTCCCTTGATTCCCTTGTTGAGAACATTCCAGAGATCCTTGAAAAAATACAGAATGAGATGCTTGACGAAGCGATCCGTAAGCGGGATTCAAGAACCTATTCCGTTGAAGATCTTGGCGATTTCCGCGAAGCCATAGTTAGTGATCCGGGTTTCTACAATGTATGGTGGGATGGGGTCGCCGAAGATGAAGTCAGGCTTCAGAAGGAAACAAAAGCCACCGTAAGGTGTATCCCGCTCGAGCAGCAGGAGGGTTCCGGAAAGTGCATAATGACGGGCAGAGAAACGAGTACAAGAGTTGTTCTCGCCAGAGCGTACTGATCCTTCTGAATCGGAAAGTGAATGGAATCGATGCAACACTGTAGAGTCTTCAATGTAATTGCAGTCTGTCTTACAATCCTGCTTCTGTCTTCAGGATGCGGTAAAGACAATCGTCCCGATATTCTGCTTATAGTTATTGATACGCTGGCAGCAGATCATATGAGCTGCTACGGTTATCACAGGGATACATCACCTTCGATGGACAGCCTTGCCGCCAGTGGAAGAATATGGCTGAACATGCAGGCTCAGGCGCCCTGGACCCTGCCGGCCATGGCCTCGATCCTGACGGGACTTACAGTGAAAACCCACGGATGCAGGCATTACGATGATGCGTCCTACGGACTCGATCCCCGGCTTCCGACTCTTGCA
This sequence comes from Candidatus Aegiribacteria sp., assembly GCA_030610085.1. GTDB lineage: Bacteria > Fermentibacterota > Fermentibacteria > Fermentibacterales > JCC-6 > Aegiribacteria. The sequence goes on along the minus strand of JAUWSL010000004.1, from coordinate 31,252 downwards.
ACGATCCTTCTGGAGGATGGATACAGAACAGCTGCTTTTGTGAACATTAACTATCTCGGTGAAGCCTACGGGATGTCCAAGGATTTTGAGCATTTCCGCATCGATGACGAAGGGCATGGAAGAGCCCGTGCAACTGTGGATTCTCTGTTTGCCTGGCTGGACGGGGAAAACTATGATGAACCCTTCTTCGTCTTCTTCCACCTGTTCGACCCTCACCTCCCATACGACCCCCCCGAAGGCTTCGATACCTGCTTCGAACCAGGAGGAACTTCAGGTATAACGGAATGGAAGCAGAACGCTCTGGGTGAATGGTACCCTCTGCAGGCTCCTCACCTGTTAAACCTTTACGATGGCGAGATCAAATGGATCGATTCTCAGCTTGGCAGGCTTTTCGCGGGGCTGAGAGAGAGAAATTTAACCGATAACCTTTTAATCATTCTTACGGCTGACCATGGGGAGGAATTCCTTCAGCACGGTGACTGGGGGCACGGCAACAACCTTTACCAGCATGCGCTTCATGTCCCGCTGATAATGACAGGTCCGGGTATACATGAGGGAACTGCAGACTCCGGTATTGCGGGACAGATGGATATTCTTCCCACGATACTCACTTTTGCCGGTGTTGCCGTTCCAGATGGAGTTGAGGGGCTGGACCTGTTCGGAGAGATCCCGGTCGATAGACCGGTTTACTCCAGCGGTGTTTTTTCCGACAGCGCTCATGCATCTGTAGTGTCGGAACGCAGGAAGGTCATCTGGAGCCCTGTGGACGATAATTCAGAAATGTTCGATCTGGATAACGATCCTGCGGAGATGAGTATCCTGGATGCTGACAGTCTTCTGCTGAACCTGTTACTGGACTACTGGGCATGGCCCTGTCTGTGGGAACCCACGAAGAACGAACTCAACAGCATACAGCTGCGAAGACTCAGAGATCTCGGATATATCAACTGAGGCAATATGCTTGAGGGGAAGCCGGGGGCATTCCTGCCCCCGGCTGTTTTTATTCTATCTGACCTGTGCAGTGGAGTTAGGTATCTCCTCGAACATCTGGCATTCAACTCCGGGTACATGGTTGAAGAGGAATTCCTCGATCCTGCCTGCGAATTCGAGCCTGTTGGCCTCGATCGCAAAACCATGTCCCTCGTTTTCGTACACTACATAGTAAACTTCGTTCCCGTTGTCTCTCAGAGCTGCAACCATCCGATCGGATTCGGCCTGTACGATCCTGGGATCGTTGGCACCCTGAACGATCAGCATCGGAACAGTGATATTCTCAACGTAATTCAGCGGTGAGCGCTCCTCAAGCATAAGTGAATCCTCGTCCATGTCACCGATCCTGATATCCATCAGGGCGTCCAGAGGCTTCCAGTATGGAGGAACCGTTTCTCTGAAGGTAATGAGATTTGAAGGTCCGAAGAAATCCACTCCCGCGCAGTAGAGGTCCGGGGTGAATGTCACTCCTGCAAGCGTCGCATAACCTCCGTAGGAACCTCCCATTATGACAACCCTGTCAGGATCCGCTATTCCCTGATCGACAGCCCAGTTCACGGCATCCGTAAGGTCATCCTGCATCAGGGCTCCCCACTCCCTGTTGCCTGCGTTAAGATGTTCCTTGCCGAATCCGGATGAAGCTCTGAAATTCACCTGCAGAACGGCAAATCCCCGGTTGGCGAGCATCTGGGCGAATGGTTCGTAACCGTAGTAATCCCTGGCCCAGGGGCCGCCGTGCACGTAAAGAACAACGGGAAGAGCTTCTTCATCGGCACCGGGCGGTAATGTCAGGTAACTTGGAAGTTCGTGTCCGTCACGCGCGGGAATGATAAGAGGCTGTATCTCAGCCAGCTGGTAATCATCAAGGGCCGGGATAGCGTTGAACAGGTATGTCATGGAAGATGTGGTACGATCGTACAGGTAATAGATGGCAGGGCTCTGGGGAGTGAAATACGCTACAATCCATGTACTGTCAGCGTTATCCCTGGAGGTGATCCCGAAGTCTCCGGGATGAAATTCAGCGAGGAAATCGTAATCCTCCTGGATAGAAGGGTCAAGAACCTTTACGTTTCTCCTCAGATAATGAAAACTGACCGATCTGGGTTCACCGGTGAAAGGATCAAAGGAAACACCCCCTATATCAGCAAGCATGTTGTGGGCTATTTCCGTCACTTCTCCGGTATCCAGATCCTGATAGAGAAGCCTGGTTGTATTGGACTCAAGGTTGGACTGGTAATAAAGCCCCGTGCCATCCTTGCTGAAACGCATCGGAGAAACTGCATCCAGGGCGGAGTAAGTTACGAATTCCTCCCACTCTTCTGCATCTGCATCCTTCAGATAAATGATAATTGTACCGTCATCCGGATCGATGGTGCCCATCATTCGAATATTCAGATCTTCGTCTGTCATATAACCGATCACCATGCTGCCATCTTCGGTCATTCCAGGATTCTCCTGCAGCAGAGTAAGCTCTCCGGTCTGCAGATCGCACGAATAGATATCGAAGAACATCGGATTGTTCCTGTTCATTTCGATGATGACCGTATTGGGCTGATCGCGATCAGTAGCGCTTACGTAAGCCTTGACCTCCTCAAATGGAGTAAGGTCGGTTACTTCCTCGGTCTCAACATTCAGCCTGTATACATGTGTATTCTCTTCGCCGGCCTTATCCTGCATGTAAAGAATATCTTCACCGTTCTCCGCCCAGAAATATTCGGTTACACCACGGTTTGTATCGTAGGTAATCTGTCTGGCTTCGGATCCATCGGCTTTCATGATCCAGAGATTGAGAACGCTGTCGACCGGGGCGATGTAAGCGATCTGTTCACCCTCAGGAGACAGCTTGGGGCGCATTCTTTCAGGGTTGCCGAACAGAACGGCGCGGGGAATAAGTTCATCTGCACCTTCTGATTCAACATGTTCGATCACCACATCGGGATCCATAGAATCTTCTGGTACCGACGGGGATCCATCCCCCCCGCAGCCAACCATCAGAATAAGACCCGCAAGAAGCGTCATTACACTGTATTGTAATTTGTATTCCAACATATACTTCCTTTCAGAAATATGGGTACTTTTCCTTCCTCAACTTTATACCTATCATATATGAAGAATCGCCAAATCCATAATTCTAATGATAATGAAGGAGTATCTACATGCCAGGCAACATGTTCAATGATAAAGGCAGACTGAACATCCCCGAAGTAAGACATGATGATAAGAAGTCTCTCAAAGCGGATGTTGTGGTCAATGCGGTATACTGCCCTGCGGGACACAACCTTATCTCCATTGATCATGAAGTATCAGGTTTCCCGGGGATCACTGTCAAATACCATGGTAGAAAAAGCGGAAGCGGGCTTGTATCCCTTTCAGCGGTATTCGGAGACACTTCTTACAAAGTAGTTGAAGGAGATGTAGACCCGGATGAAACTCTTGATCTTTCGTGTCCCCATTGCGGAACTGAACTGGATATTCTGGCAAGCTGCCCATGCAACTCTGACGCGGTGACTGTGATGTGCTACCTGTACCCGAAAAGGGATCCGCACCAGGCAATCGCCTTCTGTAACGTTCTATCCTGTCCGAACTCGGCGGTTATCAGGTCTGGAGAGGCAATACGAATGCTTTCGGAGTCGCGTTAAGAGCGGCTTCTACAGAACCAGCCTCATTTAATCCCGATCTCCCTGTCTATCTGCTTCTGTACCCTGTTGAAGAGATAGTCTCCTTCAAACCCGGAAGCATCAAGAAGTGCTCTGGTAAGATCCTGGACGGTTGTCTCAAGTTCATTCATGAACTGTCCCTGGCCGAATATGCGTTTTCCCTCGCTGTCTTCTTTTCCGAACAGGGCATTAAGGGACTCCTCGATCATCTGATCAAGACCCCAGAGCTTGATGTGAAGGAGTTCATGCACCACAACCTGTTCCAGAAAAGCAGGGTCCAGGTCTGACCTTATCATCACAGCAGCCATTCTGTTGCTCTCATCGATTTTGACATCACCGGATTTACGCCAATCCTTCTCCACAACGACAGGACGAATATCCCAGTTGCACAGGCTCAGCAGGGGTTTCCATTTATCCAGGTATTCACTTATCATCTTTTCGTCTACAGGTTTCATAATATTCATCCAGTCTGGTTTTATGCCCGTTCTCCGCTTCACTCCAGCATGACGATACCGATGCTGATCGGATTCTGTCAATCTCCGTGTTGCCTGCTCCCGGATCATCCATTACTTTGACGAACTTATATCGAGTCTCTATTATCACTCAGTGGATATTAATCAAAGGGAGAAACGGGTCCTATGACCGATTCGATCAGGGCGCTTGAGAACAGGCTTGAACGGGCAACCGACCGGGAACGTATCGAGCTTCTTGTCGAGCTGTCCGTCATGAATTGCAATGCTTCCCCCGCCAAAGCCCGTTCCTATGCGGAAGAAGCCCTTGATCTATCAATATCCGCCGAGTCAAGGCTGCACGAAGCGAAAGCTCTTAACGTTCTCGGTCGAGCCAATCTGCGGCAGCTTACCCATGTTGAAGCCCTTGAAAACCTTCACAGGGCCCTTTCCATCTACGAAGAACTTGACTTGAAGGAGGGCATCGCCGATGTGCTCGGAAACATCGGCCTGGTGTACCACTCAAGCGCTGAACATGAAGATGCCCTTGAATACCTCGCCAGAAGCAGGATGATCTTTGAGGAACTCGGCTGCAGGAAACAGATTGCCGACAACCTCAACTCAACTGGTCTGGTTCTTCTCAGTACCGACAGAGACGAAGAGGCATTGGAGTGCCTGAAGGATTCACTCGCAATGGCGATCGAAGAAGATGACAAGAACACGATAAGGAGCGCTACTAATAATACTGGCATCATCAACTACAAGAACGGTAATTTTGAAGAGGCCATCATCTTCTTCAAAAAGGCTGCTGTTCTCAGTAAGCAGCAGGGAGAATTGAGAGCACTTGCCGGTAACTTCATCAATATAGGTAAAAGTAATGTTCAGCTTGGTAATTATGATGATGCCCGTAAATATCTGAAAAGGGGGCTTGAAATAGCCGGGAAGTGCGAAGCGTGGGACTTCATGCTGCAGGGGTGCCGTTCCCTCTGCGAGTTCTGTGAGAAGGAAGGAAATTTCGAGAAGGCTCTTGAATATCACCGCAGGATGAGTGAGCTTGAGGGGAAGCTTGGAGCGCTGGAGAAAAGCAAGGCCATAGCACAGACCGATGCAAAATACCAGACCGAGAAGGCCAGGCAGGAAGCGGAGATCCGCCGCCTCAGAAATATAGAACTTGCAGATAAGAAACGAATGATTGAGGCTCAGGCAGAATCACTTCAGAGAGCCAATGTGGAGATCAGCGTTCACAAGGAAGAACTTATAGAGAAAAACCTTGAACTTGAGAAGCTCCTTAAGGAGAAGGATGATTTCCTCAGCAGGATGGTCAGACATATCTCCGACGGAGTGATGATAGATGACCAGAACGGTAATATCATCTACGTCAATGATCGTTTCCTGAAGATATTCGGTTTCTCCAGGAATGATGTTCTGAACATGGATCCTTTCAAATATGTTGCACCGGAATGGAGAGAGCGTATACGGGATAACCATATGCGACGTCTCGCAGGTGAAGATGTTCCCGACAGATTCGAGTTCGAAGGCCTTAAGAAAGGCGGAGGCAGAATATGGCTTGAGGTTGGCGTCGCGGTTGTTGAACGTGACGGAGTGTTACTGGGTACCCAGTCTCTGGTGCGTGATGTTACCAGCAGAAAGATGCTTGAGGCTCAGCTTCTGCAGTCGCAGAAACTCGACGCGGTCGGAAGGCTTGCAGGCGGGGTCGCACACGATTTCAATAACCTGCTTACGGTGATAAAGGGACATTCCGAGTTCATCCTTGCTGATCTTACGGAGATCAACCCTCTTCGGCCGGATGCCGAGGAGATAAGCAGAGCAGCTGACCGCGCCTCCGTACTCACACGGCAGCTTCTGGCATTCAGCAGGCAGCAGATACTCCAGCCGAGAATTCTGGATCTGAGCATAGTCGTATCTGGACTTCAAAGGATGTTGAGCAGGCTGCTCAGCGAGGATATCCAGCTTATTACATCTTTTGCGCGGGACGCAGGATGTGTATTAGCGGATGAAGGTCAGATCGAACAGGTTATCGTCAATCTTGCGATCAACGCAAGGGATGCTATGGTATCAGGCGGTAAACTTACCATCGAGGTAAGTAATCTTGATATTGACGAACACTCATTGGTAACCAATCCCGATATTCATCCGGGTCAATGGGTACAGCTCTCCATCATCGATACAGGATGTGGAATGAACGCAGATACCAAGGCACGTATTTTCGAACCATTCTATTCCACCAAGGCTAGTGAAAAGGGCAGCGGTCTAGGTCTTGCCATGGTGTACGGCATAATCAAGCAGAGCAACGGGGTGATTGAGGTAAGCAGCGAACCCGAAGTAGGAACGTCATTCAATATATACCTGCCCAGGGTTGAGGGAGAACATTTAACCGACGAGGCGCGGCCTACCGGGAGCGTAGCAGCCTGCAGGGGCGAGAGCATACTTCTCGTGGAGGATGATGATGCCCTTAGAAGCGTTATCGAGCGGTACCTTTCCCGAGAGGGATATGAAGTGATGTCTGCCGCAACAGCGGAAAATGTATTGGAGATATCTGAGGGTATCTGTGAAAAATTCCACTTCCTTCTTGCCGATGTTGTATTGCCCGGCATCAGCGGTGTGGAACTTGCATCCCGGTTGGAAGAAGGCGGTTTCAACGGTCGTATTCTATATATCACTGGCTATACCAAGAACGATATTCTACCTGTTGATATGGGAATGGGCGACAAAGAACTGCTGGAGAAACCCTTCAGTCTTGCTGTACTCAGCCAGAGGATAAGAGATCTGCTGGATACCGAGTAAGGCTTAACCCGGAGGTCTGGTATTAATCGATAACAACGAAACGCCTTGTCTCAATCTGATTCCCTGAGGAAATCCTCGCGAAGTATATGCCCGGAGAAAAAACAGAAAAGGATTCGGTATGGGCACCGGCGGTGTACTGCCCTGAAACGGGACTCGCAGCCATGCGGCCGCTGACATCGTAAAGCGTGACATCAACGTGCGAATCCCCGGCAAGGGAGAATTGCAGTGAGGTTAATCCCCTGGTGGGATTCGGATACAGGGGTCCGCATGTAAAACTATAGCACACCTCTTCGTGCCCTTCACCAATACCGGTACCATCATTCCAGGCGTACCTGAGATCATGATCGGGATATCCGCAGAAGTACGCGATATGGGGCCTGTCATAAGCATCCAGAACCAGATCCGGATCACCTCTCGATAAAATGTAACTGGGTAAGATATCGACCAGCTCATGCTGCCACCCGGCACCGCTCCGGCTTGCGTACATGAGATCATTCCCGTCGACCGAGCAGTAGGCGATATGCGGTTGATCTGCGGAATCGAGTCCAATTGAAGTACCCCAGCCGAAAGATCCGCTGTCACAGGCATCCACCGTCTCTATATGCCACCCGGAACCGGTCCAGTAAGTGTAACGTACTTCGTTTTCAGCGTTGTAGGAAATATGAGGGATACCCTCTCCACTCAGAGCCAGTGAAGTGTTCATACACTGTTCTGACAAAGAATCAATCACCTGAAACGACCAATCATCGGTCTCATCCATGGAAGCGTACATGAGAAGATGTGGGTCCCTTCGGGCGTAGGAGATGTGCGGGTTGTCATCTGCATCCAGCTTGATGGATGTGTACCAACCAGTATTGTTCCCTGTTTCAAGAATATCAATGACCCATGTTGAATCGATTCGGTAAGCGTAAGCAAGGCTGGAACCGAAATCGATACCGTGGGCGATGTGTGGTGAGTCCTCTCCATCCAGAGCCATGGAGCTTTGGGAAACAGTCCCTAAATCCTCTAACTGCTCGATCTGCCATTCCAGCGAATCATCCCTGGTCACATAATAGAGCGGTCCACGGGGAAAGGAAATATGGGGAGCATCCGCGGTATCCAGTGCCAGGGAAACCCACGCGACATTTGTATATGTAGAACTGAAAGCGCAATCGATAAGCCACTGGCTCCCGTTCCATTCGGCGTACTTCACACCTGTTCCTTCTCGGTGGTAGGCGATGCAGGGATATCCGGCGGAGTTAAGTGCCAGAGATGGATTAATCCCGGGAAGATCCAATGTCTCTATCAGCCATCCGGAAAATGCTGTGGATTGGAGTATAAACAGCATCAGTGAAACCAATACTAAGTTTCTCATCCTACTCAACCCCTCTCTCAAACTCAACTGGAATATTACATTCCAATTTAATACTAAAACCATGGAATGAGGATGTCGAGTATCCGAGTCTGTCAGATGGAACCGCTAGTTGACCACCGCCACGGGAGCTTCGTGGGCAAGGGAGTAATGCCCGGAAGTGATAACCTGTTCACCCAGTTCTACCCCGTCTTCCCCCTCTTCCACAGCAACTATGCCTCTGCCTTCGGGACCCAGTGTAACGTAGCACCAGTCAGCGTGACCGTCCAGAACGACGAATACCATGTCACGGTCATCCCTTATCAGCACAGCCTCCTGCGGTATTACAAGTTTATCCGGATATACGGCAATGACTATCTCAACCCTCGCAGTGGCTCCGGTTCTGAGATTGGGTATGACGGGAAGGTCGATAATGATCTCTCCAGCCCTCATTGAAGGATCAATGACAGGGGATACGGATGTTACGGTTCCAAGAACTGTTGTATCACTGAGAGAGGGTATTGTAACGTAAACCCTCTGGCCGGCTGCGCACCTTGCAAGTTCCCGCTCATCGAGATTCACATTCGCCTGAAGACTCCAGGGATCTACGATCTCTCCAAGCACTGTGCCGGGGTAAACAACCATTCCTTCCCTCACCGATACATCTGATACAATTCCATTAAAACCGGCTTTTATAGCGGCGTTGCCATACTGGGACTGCGCTGAAGCAAGGCTTGTCTGTGCGTCGGCGAGTCCAGTAGTCTGACGTAACATGTTCTGAACTTCGGGAGTAAGTTCGCCCCTGTAATTCTCGCACTCGAATTCGTACAGGGCCTGTGCATTCCTGTAGGCGCTGCTGGCGCTTGACAGCCTCGAAGCGCTCTCGCCTGAGGCGATCCTGAATACGACTTCTCCATCGCTTACTTCAAGTCCCACATATTCAGGGGCCTGAACGATTTCTCCCTGGATCTGTGCGGTGAGGGGCTGGGTTCTTGCCGACGATATCCTTCCCGTTGATCCCACGACTTCGAACAGTGTATCAACTGCGGCCACTGCTGCGGTAACCGGCAGGGGTGAAGGTTCAAGGGTCTCCCTTTCAGCCTCTTCCTCCTCACCACCGCAAGCGGCAAGGAACAGGATAATGATCGATACGGTGAAAACTGATTTTCTTATCACTTTTTCTTCCTCCCTTTCCGGGAAGTCAGCTGTATAAGAGCTGGCAGAGATATCAGTACAAGAGGTGTGGAAACAAGCATACCGCAGACAACGGTAAACGAAAGGTTCTCCCACAGATCATTAGTCTGTGATATCGGCCACAGGACCAGCGGAAGGAGTCCAAGGATCGTTGTAGCGCTGGTCTGCAGAATAGGCCTGAGCCTCTCCGCAACCACCATATCCGCAGCTTTTCTGATATCCATACCGGCTTTCTTCTTCTTCTGAAAACTGTCCACCAGTAATATTGAATTGTTAACCGCAATGCCAACAAGGAAAACGCTCCCTACATATGCCTGCGGCGTGAATATCTTATCAAATGCCCAGAAACCGGCAACAACTCCTACCATGGCCATGGGAATAACTGCCAGGATGTAGAGTGGAGCCTTAAAAGATTCGAAAACAATTGCAGTCACTGCGAATACGGCTATAATCGCAAGCAGGACTATCAGATCCATATTCGTTTCATCATCCTGGAGCCAGAATGGTATATACGTCTCTTCGTAGATCCTGTACCCTGATGGAAGTTCAAGATTGTCCAGAAGAGTTACTCTGAAACGGGCGGCCATTCTCTCGGCGCCCATGAACGAGTAGGCGACTGTACGGATGTACTCACCATTCTCCCTCTCAACGGAACCCTGAACATCAAGGGTATCGATCTGAACAATGTCGCCAAGCTCCATTGTCCCTCCGCTGGTCATGATACGGCTTTCAAGTACATCGGCAAGCTCGGGATTTTCCATACCGTCCACCCTGAAAGTCATGTCCATGCTCTCATCTGCTATCTGAACCTCAGCTCCGTATCCTCCGGCCAGGTTATACCTGAAAGCCTGGAATATCTGGTAGGGGTTTATACCCAGGTCAGCAAGTTCCTGTCTGTCGAAAACCACAGCAAGCTGGTTACGCTCCGGTCTTCTGGGGTCCCAGTTGATGTTCACTTCCCCGACTCTTGGATGACGCTCAAGCATTGTCATCAAGGCCAGGGCAATATCCTTGAGTCCCTGGTAATCGAATCCTCTAAGTTCGATCGTCTGCATCATACCTGCGCTTCTGGTGCTTCTCCAGTAGGGCTCGGGATTCATCCCCCTCACAAATACGCTTCTGGTGCCGCCCAGGGTCGTTGCCAGCGCCACCACTTCGGCTTCGACCTGAAGGCCGTATCCGGTTTCAACAGCCTCTTCGGTAAGAACCGAATAAACAGTGGCACTTTCTCCGTATACCGAAGTTCGAGTTGATTTAATGCCATCACTGTTGGTCAGTATCTCCTCGAATCCTCTGGTCGCATCATCAACAACGTCCTGAGGGGTACCCGGAGGGAACTGCATCCATACCATTATGTAATCTACATCGAAGCTGAAACCCCACTCCTGTCCTTTTTCGACTTTGGTGATGAATACGTAAACTCCTCCAACTACAAGCAGCAATGAGAGAAGTACAGCGATCAGGGGCCTGTGATGCAGAACTGCTATCATCCTGGCAAGTTGCCTGTCCCATTTCCTCTCTCTGTACCATTTGTTCGATTTCCATCTTCCCGCGATGGAAGGCACAAGCGTCAGGCAGATGCAGTAGGATGCCGTAAGGGTGGCAGCGATCGTAAACGCAAAGGGCCGGTAGTAGAGTTTCAGAATACCCTCGCTGGCCAGAAGAGGTACCAGAGCCACCATTGTTGTGAGTATGCCGCCGAGGATGGGCATTGCCACTTCCTTTGCGCCGATCCCGGCTGCATCCATCGGGGACATCCCCTGTCTCCGACGGAAACCGATGGCCTCAAGAACAACTACAGCGCCGTCAACAAGAAGCCCGAATGCTATGGCAAGTGCGCTCAGTGTCAGTACGTTTATGCTGAAACCGGCCAGATACACGGCTGTAACAGCCATTGCGGCTGAAAAGAGAATTGAGCTCAATATCAATGGTGTGGAAAGTGGGCTGTGGTTAAGCAGCAGAAGGATAAGAATGATTGAAATAAGCGAAATGAGAGCTCTCCAGGAAAGATCCTTCAGATCGTTGGTAATACTCTCGGTTCCATCCTCCGTAAGATTCAGCTCTATACCCTCGGGCAATTCGGTTTCGAGTTTCTCGATCTCAGATTTGACCAGACCGGCAACACGGACGGCGTTGCTCGAAGCACTCCGGTCTATCTGAAGGCTTACCTGATCCATGCCGTTATATCTGAATACGTAATTCTCGTTGGTGTTGTAGTCCACCAGTATTCTGCTGGTAACATCGGAGACGGTAACAAACCTTCCACCGCGACTTGAGATTACAAGATTCTTCAGTTCGTCAACATTTCCCGGGACGGTAGAAAGACGGATAACAGCTTCCAGTCCGGATGTGTCAACCGCCACACCGATATTTCTGTCCACTATGCCTGAACTCACAGCCCCTGCAACCGGGGAGAGGGTGAGATCCAGAGCATTCAGGGCATCACGATCTATGTCAAAAACGATTTCCTGATTACCGAGGCCCTCAACTATTACGGAGCTTACACCATCTATTCGCTCAAGCCTGGGAACGATAATATCGTCGGCTATCTGCTTCAGAATGGAGGGTTCACCTCCGGTGATGGCATAGATCAGAAAACCTTCACTCGTAAGTTCACGCGGAACCGCCTGTGTAACACTTCCGGTTCTGACAGCGTCAGGAAGCTCATCCTTCAGGAATGAAATTCTTTCGGTAAGCTCCATGGCCGCAACATCCATATCCGTACCCTCCTCAAAGGATACGCTTACATGACTGCTGCTGGGGCTGGATGTAGATGAAACTTCAACTACACCTTCAACTTCACGCGCAACATCTTCGATGGGGCGAGTAATCTGTTCGCAGATGGCTTCAGGATCGGCCCCGGTCCAGTACGCGGAGACATTCAGTGTTGGAAGAGTAGCATCGGGTGTACCTTCAATTGGAACTCTGTTGAAAGAGACTACAGCCAGAACCAGGAGGGCTGCAAAAATAACTGCTGTTCCCCGCGGTCTGCGGAGAACCAGATCAACCATGGACAACTGTATCCCTCTTTCCAGAGAGTATCCTGTACAGAACAGGAACAACTACCAGTGTAAGAGCTGTTGCCACGGTTATTCCTCCTATTACGGCAATTGCCAGTGGCTGCCGCAGGCTGGCTCCGGTACCGAATCCAATAGCCATTGGAGTAAGTCCGAGAACGGTTGTTACGGTGGTCATAAGAACAGGTCTGAATCTGTCTCTGCCTGCCTGGATGATCGCACTGTTCTTATCAAGCCCCCGCTTCCGCAGCTGCCCGATCCGTTCAACCAGAAGGATACCATCGTTCACAACAATGCCCGAAAGAACGACCAGTCCAATACCTGAGAGGGCATTCCAGCTCTGACCCAGAAGCCCGAGGCCGATCACAACACCGATAATCCCCAGCGGAACAGTGAACATTATTACAAGGGGTTCACGGAACGACTCGAACTGGGTAGCAAGAAGAACGTAAACCAGACCAATGGCAAGCAGAACTGCAAGCACAATACTTGCTGTAGTGCGGTTCATCTCCTCGATCTCATTCCCCTGCCTCAGTTGAACGGGAGCTTCTCTCAGCAGAGTATCGGCGGCTGAGGCCACCTCTCTTGATATCCTTGCGAGGTTGCTTCCAGAGCCCTGAACCTGCACACCCACGGCACGGTTTCCCTGATTGTGTTCAATGAAACCCGGGGTCTGCTGGCGGTATGGCTCGGCAATCCTGCCGAGTGATAGAAGCCCCATTGATGTGGGAATTGACCTGGCGAGAAGCGAATCCGTTGGAATTCCTTCCCCGCTTCCCGCAAGAAGAACAACGTCCACTCTCTCATCCTGACGGTAATATGTGGTTGCCGTAATACCTCTTGATAAACTCTCCACGAAATCGGCAACATCGTTTGCGGTCAATCCGTACAGATTCAGCAGTTCCTGGTCAAGGTCAAGTACCATCTCCGGTTTTCCGGGAAGGTACTGGACATCCGCCGACTCAACTCCGTCAAATTGAGACAGTATAGTTGCAAGACCTTCAGCTGCAGCAAGATCGACAGATATATTCTCACCTTCAAGGTAGACCGTAAAGGAACTTCCTCCACCCAGTATCTCACCAAGAAGGGACTCACGTTTTTCGACGGTGATTGAGAAATTGAACATGGAATTCCAGGCATCCCTCAATTGCTGCATAGCTCCTGTCGCATCGCCGGGTGATGGGTAGGAAGCGGTCAGAACAGCATCCACACCTTCCTGGGATCGGACACCGCTCCTCCCTGAGACCCAGTCAGCCCCGGAGGAAGCAGCCAGATTCGTAACCTCAAGAGAAAGTTCGATCATCTGTTCCATGGATGTTCCTCTTGGAGCCGAATATGAAATTTCCAGCTGGTTCACCGGAGTACTGGGAAGCAGCTGCATTGGAAGCCCAAGGCCGGCTACCAGCGATAAGGCGAACACCACCACAACTCCAGCAAGTACGGCTACCGGGCGTTTCAGTACACTCTCCATGAGTCTGACGTATCGAACCTTCATCCGGGTAGTCACATCTGTGCTTTTCTTAAGATTTTTTATTCTCGCTGTAAGGGTTGGAATGACAGTAACCGCTACTAAAAGGCTTGCAAGAAGAGCAAATCCAACAGCCAGCGCCTGATCACGGAAAAGCTGACTCGTTATACCCTCCATGTAGACAACTGGAAAGAAAACGATAAGTGTGGTCAGTGTACTGGCCGTAATGGCCTTGCCGACTTCCGATGTACCGGACCTGGCACTTTTGAATGCATCTTCACCCTCTTCTCTCCGTCTGAAAATAGCTTCGAGAACAACTACCGCGTTATCAACAAGCAATCCGGTTCCAAGCGCAAGCCCTCCGAGCGACATGATGTTCAGTGAAACACCCGAGATGAACAGGAAAAATAGCGCTATTGCGATGCTCAGAGGCAGTGAAAGACCAAGGATCAGAGGACTCCTCCAGTCTCGCAGGAAGAAGAAAAGAACTCCGAATGCAAGAAGACCTCCAAGTATGAGAGCTTCTATTACTTCACCGATTGATTCCTCGATGAATTCCGCATCGTTCTGGATAACATCAAGTTCAAGGGCTTCGTATTCGTTATTGAGCTCCTCGACAAGCTCCGTAACTTCCTGTGCAACCTCAACTGTATTTGCTTCAGCCATTTTCCTGACGCGGATGATAATACAGCGTTCTCCGTTGAAACTGGCCCATTCGGTAACCGGTTTTTCACCGAGGGATACCTCAGCCACATCGCTGAGCAGCAGGGGTGTTGTGCCCCGTATACCGATCACTGTATTCTCAACATCGGAAAGAGTGGAGAACTCACCCTCGAGTGAAAGGAAATATTCCCTCTGACCATCACGGACAAGGCCCCCGGACATGGACACGTTAGCCCCCTGAAGAGCCCGGGAGATAAAAATTGGATCAAGGTTCAGCTCTTCAACTACACCTTCTCGCAGCCGCACGAATACAGCCGGTTCAGCTTCTCCCTGGATTTCACAGCCGGCTACGCCTTCCGCCTGATCTATCCTGGTTGTGACAAGTCTCCTGGCGAAATCTGTAACTTCGGTCCAGTCGCCGGATTCCATGGTCATGAGGATTTCCATGAAGGGTCTTCTTGAGGGATCGTAATCTACGATGGTCGGTCTGCCGGCATCATCCGGAAGGGACCATCCGGCCACATCAAGTTTCTCCCTGACTTCCAGCCTGGTGTAGTCCATTCTGGCGCCCCAGTCGAACTCCATTGTGATCCTGCTTCTGTCGCCGTAGGACCGTGAACTGTAACTCCTCAGTCCACGAACTCCAGCGACAGCATTTTCAAGGGGATCGGTTACCAGGCGCTCAACCTCGTACGGGCTGGATGATGGATATGTTGTTTCAATGGTCAGTCTCGGATACTCGACCGATGGCAAAAGATCCACAGGCATCTTCAAGACTGCAACTGTACCTAAAAGGGCTGCGACTATAGAAAGTACTGTTACGGCTACTGGTCTGGAAACGGCATTACTGGTTAACTTCACCGGGAAAACCCCCCGTTCATTCTGATATTTTATCCGTTAAAAATACAAAATGAAATCAGAAAACGCAATTCTTCCAGCATATCTCGCTGTATATAATTTATTATCAATAGCTTATAAAATCACATACAACTGATATATATTCTTAATGCTAAGCTTATCAGAAATATTAGAACCCCTCAGGATTTAATCCGTTGGTCAGAATGTGTTCCATACCACGAATATATTGAGGAGTATTGACTCTTACTGTCATGGCACCTATAATGGGTCGTAAAATACGGTATGCAATCAGGTACCAGAAAGGGGACCTCATGCCTCAGCAAAAATTCAGCGTTCATGAGACTCAAGCACAATTTTTAAGCAACTATAAGGTGTATGGCTTTAAGGATAAAAGTTCAATGGTTCGCAAAGCCATAGATCAGCTGCAAAACAAACTGGAACTTGATGCCCTGAGAGAATCGGCGGAATTATATTCTGAAATCTACTCTGAGGATGAAAATCTGAACGAGCTAACTCAATCAGCTATATCCGGATGGCCGGAATGACTGTATTGAAAAGAGGAATGATCATTGATGTGAATCTTGATCCGGTTCAGGGCTCAGAAACTGGAAAAGTAAGACCATGCATAATTGTAACCAATGATGTTTACAATGAAAAAGTCCCCGTTATTCAAGTCGTTCCTATTACCAATTGGAATGCAAAAAAAGCTCGAATAAAAACAAATATTGAGATCGCTCCATCACAGAGCAACGGCCTTGCAAAAAAATCCCTTGCAGATTGTCTGCAAACACGCCCTATAGATCATCGTCAAAGATTAATGAGAATCCGCGGGAAGTTGTCTCACTCCGTAATGCTGGAAATAGATCGTTCATTGAGAATAGTGTTCGAGCTTAATATCCTTCGTTATTAGATTCAAAACAGCCTAAACGCAGGATACACCTTCATGCTTCACCGAGGAATTCAGAACAGGTTTCATACCCGAAGGTAACTGGATATTGTATTGTTTGTTTAACCTTCCTGAAATATACTTTTACATAATAATTAATTATGTCTGTAATCCGGAAGGGATTCAATGAAAATCTACATATGTATTGTGACTGCAGCGATTCTGACCTTTGCCTGCGGCGGGGATCAGGACCAAAGCGATTCAGAGGAACCGTCAGGCCCTGATATCGATACACTTATTGTTACCGACTCCATCGGAATCCTTATGGGTGACAGCTGTTACATGCTGGGTTCTATCATAAAAGCGGAAGCCCTGCCTGGAGGGGATGCCATAATCTTCGATAGATCAACAGCACTCATTTCAACCTACGATGAGAGCGGGAAATTCGTTTCTTCCTTCGGGGGTTTTGGTGAAGCTCCAGGAGAATTCACACTTCCAGGCTCAATGACAGTTCTGGGAGATGGCAGAATAGCTGCATTCGACTGGATGGGCAGGGAGGTGTGTTTCTTCTCCGCTGAGGGTGAATACCTTGGCAGCAGACCTAATCTCAGCTTTGAAATGCCGCTGACCATGGCGGCCGCGGGTGATTCCTGTTTCGTCATATACTCCTGTCCAACGCGCCAGATTGAGGGAACCTTCAAGATGGGTTACGAACTTAATATCTGGGAGGGCACATCTGATGAGCCAAAGGCTACACCTTTCAGCCACCTGTTCGATTTCGGCATGGAGGATTACGATTTCAGGCCGGGATACCTTGCAGTTGCAGCTGGACGTAACGGAAATGTCTACGTACACAGAATGAACTCGGAGGATTATCTGATCGAGATATACAACCTCGATGGCCAGCCGGTTGACACCATATCATCTGAATCGGTTCTTGTACCGTGCGAAGATATCGAGAGGTACATGAGTATTCCCATAGCTACATTCAGTGTAATGATCGATGATAACAGCCAGCAGATACGCGGTGAGCTCCCCGAATACGCACCGCAGATAGAAAACCTTGGTATCGATTCACTTGACAACCTCTGGGCACAGAGAGGCGCAACGGAGGAGCTTATCTGGGATGTATACTCACCGGAGGGCGAAATTATAAGGCAGGTAACACTGAGCTCGTTCCCCGACACAGCCCTGGTGCATGTGGAGATAAACGAACATGGAATAGTAGCCTGGGATTTAGCCCCTGAAGACTATCCAAGACTGTACCAGCTCGGTTTCAGATAATACGGAAAGTCATTCCTTCATGGTTGCGGTCCAGACGGAGTAGGCGATAGCGCTTCCGCCGAAAACACCAGCCGTTATCCAGGGCCATGCGATGCCGTCGGATGTAACGCCGATAACAGCGAAAACAGCTGCTATCAAGAAGAAGATGATATCGAAAATGGTTGCTTTCGCCCATTTGCCCACGGGCGCCTCACCTGAAAGCACTTCCTGACGGCTTGCATCCACAAGTACATTGTAATCCTTGCCCGCAAGGCTGTATACAAGCTCCCAGACGGGAACGTAGACGAGGTCAACACCAAGAACATCGATAGTTGTATCTATGTCCATGACTTTTGTAGCCTTGCCCTCGGCCTTATTCTGATGCAGCTCTATTATCCTGTTCCTTGCAGAACTCTCGGCCCTTTCCTGCACTATCTGTCCGTTGATGATGTGCTCATGCATATTGGCTTTTTTGAGCTCATCAATGGAAAAATCCATTTTGCCTTCAAGCAGATCCTTGTTCGGGGTTCTCTTCGAACCTCCCAGCCTGAAGATGAACTTTCCCCAGTCCGGGAATATGCACTGCTTACCTGGCTCGATATTCCGGATCCCCCAGA
Organism: Candidatus Aegiribacteria sp.; assembly: GCA_030610085.1. GTDB lineage: Bacteria > Fermentibacterota > Fermentibacteria > Fermentibacterales > JCC-6 > Aegiribacteria. The sequence goes on along the minus strand of JAUWSL010000004.1, from coordinate 13,055 downwards.
ATTCCGAAGTATCCTCCCTGGCGTATACAGGCCCTGTGTAATCCTCGGTGAATCGGCCCTGAACAGGCTCCCAGTAGGTCTCCGTTCTCTTGCTTTTACCTTCACCGACCGTTTTTGACCTTTTCTGCTGGCCACTCCAGCGGGTGTTCCCGGTGCATCGGACTATCCAGTACGGAAGAACCCTTGCTTCCGTCTTTCTCCATGTTACTTTGTTGGGAAGATCCTTCGATTTGTAGAAACCCTTCTTAAGCCATCCCGAAGCAATGCCTATAGCTTCATCGCGCCCGGCTTTGGGGGGGAGAAGATAATGCGATTCAACTGTTACGATGTTGTCGTAACCGGCAAGCATCGTTGTCGTACCGCAGTACTCACAGGTAATAACTGCCTCACCCTCCATATATGACAGAGGCGCGCCGCAGTTACTGCAGCTTACCTCTTGAATATCGGGTCCAGTATCGTCCGCGGCAGTATTTTCAGCTTGTATTTCTATCGGTTCTTCTACAGGCTCAGCACCGCTGTTATTCTCTTCAGGCATCTTTTACTCCCCTACATGGTTCAATGCTCCAAACAAACAGGATCAATCCAGCAAAAGCTGAATATCTCCTGTCAAATGTCTCAGTCAGCCACCGAGACCTTTATCATCACATCACCCTGCCGGATTGCGTCCACTACATCCTGACCCTTGATAACTTTGCCAAAAACGGTGTGCTTCCCGTTCAGATGAGGCTGAGGACAATGGGTGATGAAGAACTGGCTTCCGTTGGTGCCGGGACCTGCATTGGCCATGGAGAGTGAACCGGTTTCATGTTTCAGCGGGTTTCCATCAAACTCGTCCTCAAAATTATAGCCGGGACCTCCCCTGCCAGTTCCGGTCGGGTCTCCCCCCTGGATCATGAAGTTGGAGATAACCCTGTGAAATGTAATCCCGTCGTAATAACCATCCTTCGCAAGACAGATAAAGTTGTTGACGGTTTTCGGGGCATACTCGGGAAAGAGTTCCAGCTCAATCTTTCCACGGTCTGTCTCAATTGCTAACAGGTATGTTCTTTCAGTGTCTATCTGCATCTCGTGTGGAGTGCTGTACTGTGCTGCCATTGCAGTTCCCTTCTGCTGTTATTCTATAAAGAAGATTGTTACTTTAGAGCTTAATGAATCAGCTATACCTTTCTTTCCAATAACCCGGTTTACGATGAAGATGCATCACAGCAAGGATAAGGATCTCATCTGCCTCAATGCAGTAGATAATTCCATAAGGAAAATGATTGGTCAGACACCGGCGGATATCCCCGCTGCCAAGTACTGGCCAGACATATGGGTGTGAGAATACTCTGGATTGTCGAGTAGATCTGGATTGAGAAATCGTATCCAAGACCAGGTTCACATTTCTCATAGTAGTCTATTGATTTTACGAATTCCAGTCTTGCATCGGGATGGAATGAAAATGTCACCGCCCAAATCTCTCCCGAACTTCAGAAAACACCTGATCCCCTGGGATTGCATTGACGTGGCCAGATCGAATTTCATTCAATCTTTGTTTCGCTACCTTGATCCATTCCTGATCAACTTCCTGTTCTGGTGAATTCAGAGTTCTAAGGAGTAGATCAATAATGAATGCCCGTTCCTCAACCGGTAATGATTCAGCTTCCTTTACTATTTCTCTGGCACCAAGCATTATTCACCTCCAAATACTGCTGATTATAGTCTAACGGTTTTGTTGTTCTATAGCAATTTCAGGCAAAACTTTGAATGTACTGCAGATACCGACAATGGCACACCGTGATTCAACTGAGAACACTGTAACCAGTAATAGATCCATCGGGATATCTGATCGCTGCGTAAAGCTGTTCTTCAAACACAATTTATCGAAGGAGTGCTTTCTACATTCTCAGGTTTATCCAGATCAGTTCATCAGTTTACTGAGTATGGAAGACGCGGGGCATGCTGCTATGCAGTTGGAGCAGTCTCTGCCTATCTCAAGCCAGAAATCAAAACATTTTTCGGGATTGAACTGCCATCTGAGAACACCGGGATTGTTCGATTCGGTGAGAATTTCCCATGTGGGGCTTTCGGAAAGGCTGAGCGCCTCGGCTTCGCAGGCCTCAGCGCACAATGTGCAGCCGGAGCATACTTCTTCCGAAGCGGGGTATTCGTTCGGTGTCTGCACAAGTTCAAGGTCGGTTATTACTTTGCAGATCCTTACTCTGGGTCCGAAATCCCTCGTAAGCAGAAGGCCGTTCCGCCCCAACACACCAAGACCCGCATCCATCGCCAACGGGATGCTCAGAGCGGTATCATTGCCGCAGGAACGCGCGTAGTAACCCAGAAGCCGTATGTACTCACCAACAGCTCCCACAATGTCTGCCATCCTCGAATATGCTCTTCCGCTTTCCGCGGCTGCTCTGAAATCAGGAGATGTGGATATCTCTTCCCTGTCCATCTCAACGAGCATCACTACAGCCCAGACAGCTCTATCGGGAAGTGTAACGGGGTTTCCATTGCGTTTGTGGCTGTAGAGCCATCTTGAATCGAGCTCTGTCATTCCAACGAGCGATGCTCCGAACCTTTTTGCTACCGCTGAAATGTTTTCAGCCGCCGTCCGGGGTTCAGCAAAACAGTACCTGAACGGAGCATGGTTACGAACAAGTTTCCTGTTCCCCATTAGCGTATCACAGAACGCACCGGGATAGTTGTCATGCAACGTCCACGATGCCCTTGCCTCGGCCAGTTCAAGAAGTTCAGGGTCACCAGGATCCAGAGTATCAGGTCTGAAATGATCGAAACCGGTAAAAATATCCCTGCGGTAAAACACGGTTTTCCGCCTGTCGAATCTCCCGTGAACTTCAGTATCCAGGTATCCTGTGCTCTTCCTGCTCATGACCGCCTCCAGGGCTTTTTGTACAGCGTAGTATCGTAAACCAAGCACAGCTGTGCAAGAACTCAAAAAAAAGAGCCCGGCAGAAGCCGGGCCCTTTTGTTCGTAATTAAACGAAGGTTCCTAGAAGTTCATTCTCCAACCGAGATACATGTCGGTATAACCATCTACACCTTCAGCCTCGTAACTCATGTTACGAGCACCTATCTGTATGGTGTTCATGGGTGTAAGATAGCAGTTAAGACAGAAATCGATTACAGTGGTATTGTCCTCGGGGTCATCAGCGTCATCGGCGATGCTTACCGCGGGACTGAGAGCTTCGTAGCGCACGGCAGGCATGATGCTTGTGAGGAAACTGTTCTCAAGCCCTATGTTAACGCCGAGCATTGCGTAGTAGTCCATTCCGGCCTGCTCGTCCATACCCTCGACATCCGGTCCGGCCCATCCGGACTGCAGGAACTCACCCTCGAACCTGAGGTCTGCATTGTCCGAAAGCGGGTAATCAGCGAGAACGTAACCGTCTATACCGGTAGCGCTCCACTCGTCCTGAATGACAACTCCAGCGGAGTCCTCAAGATCAGGCTGACCTATCATCGCAACACCGACTGCAAATGTGATCCACTCTGCGGCGTCGATGGTAACATTAGCGACGATCTGCTTGTTAACGGTGTCATCAGCGTCGGCGTAGGGTCCTGTGCCGTTGAAGTAACCGATATCTATGCCGACCATGTCGAACTGACCGTTAAGTTTCACACCGACATCGCGTCCACCGTAGTTGGTAAAATCAGTTGTACCTGTCACGGCAGCTCTGTCAAGGAAATAGAGTCCGCCAGCTGAGCAGCTGAAAGCCCATCCGAAAGGAACCTTGAACTGACCGGCTTTTATGGAAAGCTCAGGTACGATATCCATATTAATGAACACGTCGCAGACCTGTATACTGTAGTCACCGTTCCAGGTCTGGAACTGAGTACCTACGGCTCCGTAAACATTGTCAGTGAGCCTGGCCGTAAAAGCGGTCCAATTGTAACCCCTGAAAGTGTTTCCAGGGTCAAAGTCCTCGGTGCCGTACATGTAGACCCATGCCTTGGTAAAACCACTGATACCGAAAGTTTCTGCGCAACCACCGGAGAAGTCGGATCCGGCAAAGCTAAGTGTTGCTACAAGAACAACAAGACCAAGCGCATATTTCATAATGCTCCTTCAGTTAAATTGAACAATACTGCCAATATCAGCTATCACTCTTAGAACTCTGATAGACTCCACTTAAGTTTCAGTGGTGATACAAACAGCTACTTCCTGCACCTATACGCGGGAAGTATACTAAACATTACGAATGATGACAAATGCAACAAAATATTCGAACGGGAATGCAGGAAGTTAGATGGAAACAATTCGATTGATATTTACCCTGCTCCTTGGAATGACAATAGGGAGCTTTCTGAACGTAGTAGCCTGGAGAGTCCCCAGAAATGAATCTATCGTGCGTCCGGGAAGCAGGTGCACTTCCTGCGGGAAAGAGATCAAGTGGTACGATAATATTCCGGTTATAAGCTGGTTCATCCTTCGAGGAAGGTGCAGAAGCTGCGGCGCCGGTTTCTCTGTCAGATACGCTATGGTTGAGCTTTTGACAGGACTTCTTTTTGCCGGAATTTTCCTGAAATTCGGCTTAACCTGGCTATTCCTGAAGAATGCAGTATTCATGTCACTTCTTATCTGCGTAGTTCTTACGGACATCGATCACTGGATTATCCTTGACAGCGTAAGCCTTGGAGGAATTGCAGCCGGACTGGCATTCTCCTTTGTACCCGGAGGAGTTGGTTTTCTGTCTTCATTGCTTGCAGCCGCAGGGGCAATAATTCTATTTCTAGTTATAAGGATCGTAAGCAAGCTGATATTGAAACGAAGGCCTGGATATACTATAGCTCCGGAAGGGCATGAGGATGAAACCGATGAGTTTCAGGGGGGAATGGGCTGGGGAGACATCAAACTCGCCGGAATGATCGGGGCTTTCCTGGGTCCATCTTCCCTGGCAATGGCTCTTTTCATCGCTTTCCTTTCGGGGGCTCTTACCGGAATCGCTGCGATAATCGCCGGAAGGAACAGAAGGCTTCCGATACCTTTCGGTCCTTTCCTTGCCTTTGGTGCAGCGATTGCTGCTTTTGCAGGTCAGGCACTATGGCAGTTCTACCTGACCATTGGATTTTAGTCTCTGATATGCCTGAAGCGTTTGAAACAGATAAAAACGAGGGCAGGAAGCGTAACTCCTGCAAGGCTGTGATCGTGAAGGAAGGTAAAATACTTCTAACTCAGAACCGCGACAAAACGGGAAATTTCTACCTTCTCCCGGGTGGCGGACAGAAATTCGGTGAAACCCTTCTGCAGGCTATGCAGAGGGAAGTGCTTGAAGAAACAGGCTGGATCGTGGAACCCGGAGAACTGATCCTGGTGAGGGATTACATCGGATCAAATCATGAATTCGCCAGGTGGGAAGCGGATGCTCACCAGACGGAGCTGATATTCCGGGCTGTTCCAGTCCGTCATGTTAAACAGGCTCTGGTACCTGATGCCTGGCAGACGGGCATTGAATGGGTAGATATCGGTAATCTGGGAGATGTCAGAATCTACCCTTCGGTCTTGAAAGAAATTATACCTGAGATAGTTACATATGGTTACACAGGCCCCATGTATCTGGGCGATATTAACTGACACCTGAGGTTTGACACCTCCTGCGATCTGCAATAGAGTTAAGTCCAGTGAATAAGTATGTTCGAATATTCATAAGATTTCGCTAAGAATGAAATGTACAGGGGTCAATTTGGATAAGTACATCTTCATCAGCCATTCAAGCAGAGATGCAAAGAAAGTCGAAAAGGTAATAGATCTTCTCGATTCTTCCGGTATTAAATACTGGATATCAACAAGGGATATTCCACCAGGAGCAGACTGGGCTGAAACCATTTATGATGCCATATCGAATTCCTCTGGAATGCTCCTTCTTTTCAGCGCTGATGTAAACAGCTCACGGCAGATAAGAAACGAACTGGACATAGCGACAAATCTCCATATTCCTCTGATACCGATGAAAATTGAAGATGTCGAACAATCCAAGGGGATAAGGTATTTCACCAATTCCCACCAGTGGCTGGATGCAACCGAGAACTGGAAGGATGCATCAAACCGGCTCCTGGAATCTCTGAGCAAGCTGCTTTCTGAGAATGGCCAGAAATCAATGGAAATTCCACGACAGATCACTGCAAAACGAAGAGCCCTGCCGGCACTGCTGCTGGCCGCTCTTTCGGTGATCCTGATACTATTCGTGATCCGGTTCTTCGGCAGCGACCCTCAAACGTCGAATACAGAGAGTCTTCTAAATCTGGTTGTCGGAGGGACCGATTCCTGGGATTACGCAACGGACATTCTTGCCACATCAGATGGAGGATTTACAGCTGCAGGAACGTGGGACTGGGGTTTCTGGAGTGAATGGTGGGTCGTACATTTCGACAGTACAGGCAATCTTGAATGGTTCTGGTCAGATTCACTTGCGGGTGAGGATAAACCCCTCCTACTGCCTGCTTCAGATGGCGATGTGATCTGTGCTGCAGGTGAATATGCGGATTTCGACCACACAGGATTTCCAGTAAGGGCGGTAAGATTCGACAGCCTCGGTGGAATAGAATGGAAGAATGAATGGTGGCTGACCTGGGAGGGAGCCGTTCAGCCGGAGCTCAGTTCCTTCGATTTGACCAGAGACAGCCTGCTGCTGCTCTCATTCACTGTAAGACACCTCAATTCAACTCCCTTCCTCGCAACGCATCAAATATTAATGAGTACTTCCGGTGAGCTGTTACGACGTGATACTCTCAGAGGAGGCAGCACTTCCCGCGAACTCCTCGTACTTGAGAATAACAATAGACTGCGCATATATAGAGATTCAGCATCGATTTCTAACGGAATTGAACTGATGTCACCCGATGGGGAGACACTCAGCAGGATCATAATCGGTGATAACCGGTCACCTGTAAGCTGCGGCCTGGCGCTTCCAGACGGAGATATCATTCTCCTTATGACAAGGGATACTTTCGGTGCGCGAAACGGTGACCTTTCGGTAATGAGATTTACACCGGACCTCACTCTGAAGTGGGAAAACGCTTTTGGTGGTAACCTTTCCGATGCAGCATCCGATGCTGTTCTGCTTCCCGGTGGAGACATTCTCATAGCCGGTTCAACACGCTCCTGGGGAAACGGTTCAAGCGACGGCTGGCTGCTTCTGCTGAATGAGTTCGGTGATGAGAAGTGGCAGAGTGTCATCGATATCGGCGGAGACGAATACTTGTATTCCATTTCCTTCAACGAACAGGGATTGTTCTTCGCTTCAGGAACAACTACAAGGTACGGTCAGCCCGATGCATGGATCCTGCAGCTGGACTCGGACGGTTCATGGAATGAGCATGTGAAAACAGGGATCGATCTTTTCACTGAAGACTGGGAAAAAGGATATATCGATCAGACGGTATGGGAAATGGGCCGGAACAGAAATTACTCCCCGGTACTTCACCAAGATCCCATAACGGGTAATTATTGCTGCGACGCGAATAATGTGCCCCTTGTAAGTATGGCTGAATATCCACTCATCCCGGGAATAACTTTCTCAGCCGAAGTATCAATACCGGATATGTCTGATGCCAGGGGATGCAATTGGCTTGCCATTGGCATGACCAGAAGCACTGCCAGCACATTCCATCTCGATCCCGGGATCGTGTCGGATTTGGAGATGAGATGGTTCTATACTCCGGGAATTAACGATCAGTTTTGTGAAATCGTATCGATATTCGCATACGACAGTGCATTATCAACAACGACAGAACCGGAATCCCTGTGGCTTCAGCGTGAAATACCGCAACTCTTCAGCATTGAAACCTGTACCGAATCGATAAGATTCTGGCTTAACGACAGCCTTTTCTGTGAAGATACCATTGAAATCGCAACCGGACAGGATTCTGTGCGGATCTACCTGTGGGGAAGCTCCGGGTCGCTTCCTCATCATATCGACAACATCAGGGTATTCAGGCGAAGATGGTAAGTGTGACAGCTGGCCTTTACAGAAACATAAGCCTGCCGATGAAATCATTTACACTGATTCTGCTTCTATCTTTTCAATGCCCTGGGGCAGCGGATACACTGCTCGCTGATGACTTTTCGTCCGGGGAGCTTGAATCTAACTGGATATTCTACGGAGACCCCCGGCCCAGGATACTGGATTCCCTTGGCATACCCCCTCCCTGTTTCAACAATAACGGTGATGCAATGGCGGGCAGCGGCATTATTACAAGGGAAGTCTTTGAAATTGCTGAAGGCCTTGGTATTGAGTGTGACATGTACCTTTCCTGTGAACCAAGGGGTACGTGGGTCACAGCTTCGCTGTACTTCATTACTCCGGATTACATAAACGACCGTTCGCAAAGCGGTTATACCGTTGCAGCACTCTCTTTTTCCTACGACGGAGAAATGGCCTGGTCTTGCCCCCATCTACAGGGGGTTCTGTACTTTAACTGTTTTCACGATCATGAAAATAAATTCAGTATTCAGCTTCCTCACCAGAACGAATTGCTGGATGGATGGCACAGATTCAGAATGGAGATCAATGAACACCGAATAGTGAATTACTTCATCGATGATTCCCTCTACTGCTCCTCTACCGTATCTATACCAGATACATCAGAACATGTGAGAATACAGCTGGGTAACCGTTCCTCTGACTGGGGTATAGCTCTCCATGATAACCTGCTCGTATACAGACCATGAAAGTAATGGAAGCATGCTGAACTGGATGGCTTCATCATGAAGCTTGCAGGTTTGCTGTACACGCTGACAGCTCTATATGCTGCAGGTTATTCTGGTGAAGTACTATTCTCGGAGGACTTTTCATCCATCGAACTGGAATCCTGCTGGATACTCTACGGTGACCCGCAGTCCGGAATTCTGGATTCTCTGGGTGTACCTCCACCCTGCTTTATCAATAACGGTGATTCCATGTACGGCAGCGGAGTCTTCTCCCGCACGGTTTTTGAAATAGGTGAAGGGCTCGGCGTTGAGTGTGATATGTACCTTGAATGCAGTGAAAGGGGAACCTGGGTTACGGCTGCTTTGTGTATTACAACTCCCGGCTTCAGGAATGAAATAACTCGGAACAATTTCAGTATAGCGCGTATAGAAATATTTTACTCTGGTGAGCTTGACTGGGCAATGCCCCATCGTCAATGTGTTCTGAAATTCAATACCGGCAATAATGAAGGTGTCATCTACGGCATTGAGCAACACCACCAGAATAATTTGCTGAGCAGCTGGCATAACTATCGTATCGAGATAGGTTCAGACCGGATGGTATCATTTTTCATTGACGACAGTCTTGTAGGTTCTTCACAAGTAATGATTCCCGACACCGTTGAAACCGTAAGAATACAGCTTGGAGACAGATCCAGTAACTGGGGTATCGCGCTTCATGACAACCTGGTCGTATACAGGCCATGATACTGACAGGGGAAGATAATAATGGATGATCACGCCATTATCGATGAAGTAACAGGTCCGGATTTAGCAGGAAGCCCATCTCTGAAAAAGCTCATTTCACGTGGAGAATATCTTAAAGCCTACGATCTTGGTGATGAGTATTTAAGGACCGCAGAAGAACCGGATCCTGAAATAGTCAAGCAGCATGCACTCTGCATGTCAAAGCTGGGAATGGTAGAAAAAGCTATAGAAATGCTTAAAAGCCTGAGTGAAGAAACGACAGCTCCGGATCCTGAGTTACTTGCACTGCTGGGAAGTTTATACAAAAGGAGATGGTTTGAACTGACCGAATCGGATCCTCCGAATGCTGAATCTGCTCTTGTTTCATCCTTTAATAGTTACACGAAAAGCCGGGAACTCGGTGGAGACTTCTGGTGCAAAGTAAACGAAGCAGCTCTTGCACTTGCCCTCGGTAAAAGAGAATTGAGCATTGAACTGGCTGATGAGGTTATCACTCAATGCTGGGAGGAGTACAATAAGCATGGAACCACAAGCGAATTCTGGGTTCCCGCTTCATTGGGTGAAGCCTACCTGATAAAGGGAGATTACCAATCAGCTGCAAGATGGTACAAAGCAGCAAGGAGCCATTTAGGCAGCGGCATAGGACAGATCAAGACTACAAGAACCAATGCTAAGATGTTGCTTGACCTGCTGAAAAAAGATGATGAGACAGCAGATGGAATACTCGCCTGTATACGAAAACCCAGGATAGCCCTTTTCGCAGGACACAGAATTGACCGGGCAGGAAGAATCAGCCCTCGTTTCCCTGAGCATATCTCAAGCAGAATAAAAGCCCGTTTGAAGAAGATACTCATCGGGATGAAATTCGATATCGGAATTGCATCCGCAGCTGATGGTGCTGATATACTGTTTCATGAGTGTCTTCAGGAAACGGGTAAACGAATACACATTATCCTGCCATCACCATTGGAACATTTCAGAGAGAAAATACTCAAATCTGAAAAAGAAAAATGGATTGACAGGTTTGACAGAATCGTTCAGCAGGCTGACAGAATTGAGGTATCTTCAGCCTCTCGGTTTGCAGGCAATGCTGATAGTGCGTACCAGTTCTCCTCGGATAACATGCTTGAGTATGCACTTGAAATTACTGAAGCTATCGATGGAGAACTGATACCAGTTGTAATATGGGATAAACGCTCTACAAATCAGCCTGGAGGAACAGGATACATCGTATCAAATCTAAGGAAGCTTGGATATGAACCGGTTGAAATACCTATTCTGGATCTCGTGAAGATCGGAATTGATCGAAGCGGGAGTTCCCCGGACGATGAGTACCCGTACTGCAGTCTCGGTATCTACGAACCGGTTGTAAGACCGATTGCTGTTATAAGCCTGTATGGCGCTGATAACGTAGAAGAGGAAAGGGCTTCCAGTATGAACAGCATAATGGAAGAAGTATCGCGTATATGTAAGGAAAAATCCCTGAGAATTCTCAGTGCCGGTACACTCACAGGAAATACTTATCTGATAATGAATTCAGTTAATGATACAAAGGAACTCATATGTAGTTTTAACGACTGTATTCCTCCGTTTCCACCGTATTCCCTCGTTCTGCATGCCGGTCTGGTGACCATGCTCAATTCTTCATTGAGTGGACGAAGGGATTACTACTGCAGAGAAATCGATGAAGCCCTTGAAATTGCAGCGAGTCTTAAAACTCCTGCGAAGATTGCGACAATGCAGTTCAAATCAATAACTTCCGGGAAGGAATGTCCAGGGTCCATGTTCAGATACAGCGGTCGATTCAGATCAAAGAACGGAAATACCCTGAGAATATTCCAGCTTACATATTAATCCCTGTATTCATTAGTTACGCTCAACGATATCAAGGTCACTGCTGGATTGGATATTCGCGGATTGCTGATGCGGATCTTTCTCAGGAAGCAGCAATACGCCAAGGATCAACAGGAAGAGTATTATTATCAGGGATCTGATGGACTTGATCTTAAGGATCTGCAGTAGTATCACATCCGAACGATCTCCGCTTTCCTCTCTGATCATTATTCGCTTCTGTTCCGTTGATTTGATGTAGTAAGTTCCTTGTTTTTCTCTCTGCCTGATTCAGAACTGCTGTTTATATCGATTATCTGAACTACAGGATTGTTTCTGCTTCCGTGGTTCCCGGCACACTGAAGAATGTTATCGGCGTACTTCTGGGCATTCGCTTCGTAAAGCTGAGCGATCTCCGTATCACTTATATGATCCGTAACACCTCTGGTGCAGATGATATATCTGTCATTCTCCTGTACGAATATTTTCCGGATTTCCGGTTCGATCTCTTCTCTGATACCAATGGAGCAAACCTGCACTCTGTTCTCTGAATGACTCCGGGAGCCCTCCCCGTCCGCTAACCTCTGCTCAGCCTTCTCAGTGAATCTGTAGTGGCCCTTTGTGATCTGAGTGATATTGTCATCCCAGATCCTGTACAGTCTGCTGGAACCCACCCGACAGATCAACGCATTTTGCATCTCATCAGTATCGATAAGCAGTGCAATAAGCTCACAACCTGTTTTGTGGATATTCATGTTGCTCGAAGCATTTTTGTATATAGCTTTGTTCGCCTCTCTGATAGCGCTGTTCAATAGTTTTTCAGCGGAACGACCGGGGATCGATGTAACAATTCTTCGAATGATCTCAAAGGCGATACTGCTTGCTAGAACGCCACCGCGTGAATCACCGAAACCATTGCATATCATGCAAAGAGTACCGTAAGGAGTATTCAGTTGTCCATGGGATAAATATTTATCATCGATCGAATCGTTGATTGTGAAGGAAGTTGCAAATCTCAATTCTATATTCATTGAAATTATCCTTCTGGGATAATCTGCTTCTTCAGGTATCCTATTTTAATGAAGAACTGCTGATGAAAACCCTCATATGTGAAAATTCACACATCCGGTAAGTTAAGACAAGGTGCCATCTAAGCCGATAAGCTTTACTAAAATGTAGATAAAAAATATTGTATTGTTTATAATCCAGTACAGCAATATTAATGATATAAATTGATTATTCTCAATACTCTTATGTGTGCTATAGAAGGGATTCTCAGTGAGATATGATCGGGGCGAGTGCGCAGACGGATGTAATTCTCCGAGTTTTTAGATTTCACCCTTCAGGTATTTCTGCCGTTTCTCCTCGGGGAATTTCTCTATAGCGTATCTGAGCATTGTCCTTGGCATTGCCATGTAATGCTCCTTCAGAAATCCTTCCTCGGTTTCAAGGTTCCTCTTGCCGACTTCCCGCAGCATCCATCCAACGGCTTTATGGATCAGATCATGATCATCAGAAACAAGTTTTCCGGATATTGCCAGCGTATCACCGAAATCGTTCTTTCTGATGAAGTGCTGGGTGGATACTATTGCTATCCGCCTCTTCCACAGATCGTCAGATTCTGCGAACCTGTGCAGCGGTTTTCTATCCCTGCCGTATAGCCATCCTCCGGGAATATGAGGGGCGGAAAGGTCAACAAGGTCCCAGTTGTTTATCCACCGCGTACTGTCCATGTACACATTGTAGATTCTCTCTTTCGTTTCCTCTTCAGTTCTATTGAAGGAATCGACCAGTACAAGAAGTGCGAACAGCCTCTCTTCGTGCC
>JAUWSL010000033.1 GCA_030610085.1 Candidatus Aegiribacteria sp. | reverse complement strand
TGGCTGTGATCTGTCCTCTGTTGTGAAGGATCAGATAATCAACCTCCTCCAGGCTGGCCATGCTGACCATTCCAGAAGCAAGAGGGAATCTCAGAGCACTGGCGCTCATATAAGTCTGGTAGAGGTACTGCTGGTACACTCCTGACTGTTCTGACTTTATCATGTCCAGATATTCCCTGGCTGTCATATCTCCCAGATTCTGCATGCTGATCTGCGCGATAAGCAGTTCTTCAGCCTGTTCTATCGTAAAATCATGCCAGTTGTGATCCCTCAGGTATATTCCCTGAAGCTTCTGATCTATAAGACCTTGAAAAGCATCCTCTGATATCCTGGCGCCCATGAGCATCATCATGGACTCGGGATCCGGATTGCCGCTCTGTTCCAGCATCGTTCTGTACTGCTGACTCCAGGATTGAAGAGCCTGCTGGTATTCATCGGGCAGGATATCCTTCCCATTAACCGTTGCAACAGGCCGCCGGTAGGGATTTTTGGGTGCTGAATCTCCTTCTCCCATGCCCCATCTCAGAAAGATAAGGGCAACGAATATGACAATTGTAGCGATCAGGAATATCTTAGCATTATCTCTTAGCCAGGTTAACATCTTTTTCCCCCGAAATTGGATTGATTTTTTGAAGAAGCAAAAATACACACCTTCAATGCATTACGCAAGGTCTGTCATATATTTTAAGGCAGCAAAGTCAATATGAAAATAAGAAAATACAGTGAGATGAACGAAATGGCCAACATCGCCTCGGACGGAGCTGTGCTTGTAGCCGCAGGGCCTGATCTTTACCAGTCCGGAAGGCTTCAGAACATATTGGTTAACAGATTCAGAGAAGTCCTGGAGTACGAAATACTCCGATACGAAGGTAATGAACTCGGTGAGGGTGATCTGAAAAGACATATCCTCGAGAACTCCCTGTTCTCAAAGGGTAAGCTGATATTGATATCGAATGCTCACAGACTTGGTAAAGCTGCGGCATCCGAATTGCTTGATGCCATAGAGAAAGGGCTCAGTGACACGGCTGTTTTCCTGCAGACGGAGAAAGTTCCCAGAGAATCAGCGATACTGCGGAAACTGGAGAAACTTGTACCTTTCTATATATGCTACGAACCTTTTGAAAGGGATATGCCAGGCTGGACGAAAAGACTGGTTTCCGAGGAAAGTATCGTACTTTCACAGGATGCTGTCCAACTTCTTGCAGAGTATTCGGGAAGGAGTCTTGGAAGACTGTCAGGTGCTGTGACAAAACTTGCTTTATATCATGGTCCGGGAGCCGAGATCGACAGGAAGGGCATGCTGGATGTCATCTCAGGAAAGGGCGGAAAAGATATTTTCCATCTTGGAGATATGATCTTCCTCAACAGAAGGAGGGAGGCGGTGGATGCTGCATGGTCTCTTCTGCGGTACGGAGAAGAACCTGTAGGAATGAACGCTTACCTGTTCAGTCAGTGGCAGAAGGTTATCGGGGCAATGGAAATCGTTGAGGGTGGTGGAAGCAGAAAGGAAGTATCAGCGAAAACAGGAGCCAGATATACACTTCTTGATAAGCTTATGAAATTCACAACAACCGTTTACAAGGTTGATACAGCTGTCGCTGCGGAAGCGTTCGCGGAGGCAGACCATGGATTGAAAACAGGTGTTGATCACCTTCTGGTATTTACAAACTTGATCTTCACCTTGACAAGTGACCGTTTATAAACGACAATTGAGCTTGTATTAAGTACTATAGTGAAACCAATAGGTATTCTATCCGAGGAGGAGAGCATGGCGGAGATACTTGAAAAAAAGATTCTCGACCTGCTTGATAGCAGGGAAGAACTTGTCGGCCGCTTGAAAAATCTGGAAACCATGAAGCCCGATACCAACGACAGAGTTTACGAGAAGATACGAATGGACTACAGTACCAAGCTTCAATCTGTACTCGAGAAGATAAATGAGCAGAGAGGCACTCTCGAAAAGAAGGCAGAAGAACTTACATCTCAGATCAATCAGAAAGAAACGAAATTTGCTGAACAGTCGGACCAGGTTGATGAACTTCAGATCAGAGCTAAGCTTGGAGAATTCAATCACGACAATGATGATTTCAAGAATGAACTGGTCCAGTCGGAATCCGATAGAGATAAGACTTCAGGAGAGCTTGAAAAGCTTCGGAAGGAACTTAACGATCTGAACGGCGTGCTCAGTGATGTAGATCATGCAACCTCTGCCGGTGTTCCCGGTATGGATGCGTCGGTTTTGCCGACCCCGGATACAACGATTACTGAAGATATCATCGACATCGAAGATGATGAACTGATAGAAGATGTAGAATTGATCGAGGAGAAAGACCTTAACCTGGATATTAACGATATCTCAGAAGATTCCGATGAGAACAAATGTCTTAATTGCGGGCACATAAATCCTCCTCATCTTGTAGTCTGCGAAGAGTGCAACGCTGAACTTGAAGACCTGAGCGCTGATCTGGACGATGAGTTCGACTTTGACGACATGGATGTTGATATTTAACGTGCTGAATGAAGTTTTGAAAAAACGGGGCTGCCGGTAAATCCGGCAGTCTCATTTCATATCTTTCTCTTTTCGAGAAATTCCTCAGCTATCTGCACTGCGTTAAGGGCTGCGCCTTTTCTGAGATTGTCAGCAATGACCCAGAACTGAAGAACTGTCGGATCACCGGGATTGTTTCGAATTCTGTCCACGACTACGATGTCGGTGCCTTCCACGTCAAGCGGGGAAGAGCCGGATTCTGAAACGGCGACTCCGGGGGATTCTTCAAGTATTGAGATGGCTTCATCGCGTTGGACAGGATTATCGAATTTCACAGCTACCGCCTCAGTGTGCCCCGTTCTTACAGGGACCCTTGCAGTGGAAGCGAACACAGGAAAATTCTGTCCTGTTATCTTGCGTGTCTCATTCATCAACTTGATCTCTTCGCTGCAGTAACCACCCGCATCAGGGTGACCGATGCTCGTGATGATATTCTCATGAATCCTGTCTGCAGGATTTACAGGCAGTGTTCCATTCTGCTGCCTCTGCAGCTCTTCAATTGCAGGTGTTCCAGCCCCGGAAACCGCCTGGTATGTGGCTACTGAGACCCATCTGATCTTTCCCAGTTGCAATAGAGGGGCAAGGGCCACAACAAGTTGGATGGTTGAGCAGTTTGGATTTGCAATGATATTTTCCTCTCCGGTGATCAGGTGTCCGTTGACTTCCGGAACCGCAAGCAGAACATCCTTATCCATTCTGTAAGCTGAGGAATTGTCGATCACCAGGGCTCCAGCTTTAATACACATTGGTATCCAATTTTTTGCTATATTTGCAGAAGTGGCGCCGAATATTATCATTCCCTTGCTTATTGCTTCCGGTCTTATTATTTCAACCGGGTAGTTTCTGTTTCTGAACCGGACGCACTTCCCTTCAGACTTCGCTGAAGCGAAGGGACGAAATGATTCAGCAGGAAAGGAGCGATCCTGAAGCACTTTGATCATAGTTTCGCCAACGGTTCCTGTTGCTCCGACAACACCGCACGTAATCAATGTTCCACCTCCGTTTACTATAACCGATACATATTTACAGCAATTCTGTGGTCAACCCTCACAATTATGTCATGTTCAGGCGCGCGCATTACCTCTCTGGATCACCGAATCTCGGTTTCGGCTGCGCCGGCATCCCGGAATCAGATGATCCTCCCCGTTCTTCAGGGGGGAGCGACAGGATGCAGCGAGGTCCCTTCCACGGATATACCGGCTTTTCTGGCAGCCAGCAGCGATATTCAGTACAGACCTGACAGCTTTCCAGGCAGGGGAGACATAAAAGAGCTGGTTGAGCAGATACTGAGAAGTGAGGGAGTGCCCCGTGAGATTGCTGCGCTTGTATGGATTGAAAGCGATTTTACAGTGGGCTGCTATTCCAGAGTAGGCGCCGCAGGTCCCTGGCAGTTGATGCCAACAACAGGACGTGAACTTGGTTTGAAGATCAATGATTTTATTGATGAGAGATATTCCTGGGTTGCCTCCACAAGAGCTGCGGCAAGGTATCTCACACACCTGCACAACATCTTCGATGACTGGACTCTGACTATCGCAGCCTACAACTGTGGTCCGGGAAGAGTTCAGGCTGGACTTCGGCAGGGGGGTAACACTTTTGGTGAAATAGAGCTGCCAGGTGAAACGGACGCCTTCGTTCCCCGATTCGCCTCCGCTGCGGAAGCGTACGTTCAGGTGGAGCTTGAGTCGGAAAAACTTGCCATTGTATGGGTTCCCGCAGGTTTTGATCTCAGATTGCTCGCCACTGAAACCGATCTCGATATTGAATCACTTATGGATCTTAACAGATCGTATCTTCTGGAAAAAACACCGACTGATGGTGAAGCGTGGGAGATAGTCGTACCTGTGGACCATGCAGGTGAAGTGTTCAATACTGCATGGGCCATCGACCCGGAGAGGTACCTCGTGAAGGAGGGAGACAGCTGGAGCTGGATAGCTTCCGCTCTGGGTGTGTCTATGGAAGTGCTGATGGGGTTGAATCCAGCAGGATCGCTTCGGGCGGGTATGTATATTGATATTCCGGTAAGTCAGCGGCAGCCTGTGAATGCCGGGTACATTGAAAACCCTCAATTTATAAGGTATACTGTCCGCATGGGTGATACACTCAGCGAGATCGCTGCTGGTGTTGGCGTGAGTTCAACGGAGGTAGCCACCTGGAACGAAATGTCACCGGGTGATACCATCTTCCCGGGGGACGTTCTTCTACTCCGTCGCTCCGGCAGCTCATCAGATCAGGAACCTGCAGAAACCGGACCTGCACTTCCTGTTGATGGTGAAATAGATATAGGATCAGGTGGAGGTAGAAGTGAGCATACAGTTGTTGAGGGAAACACTCTATGGGATCTTGCCATAAGATACGGTGTTTCAATAGAGCAGATAGTGCACCTCAATTCACTTGAGAATGATATACTCTCTCTAGGAGATGTTCTGGTAATTATCCCAGAGTAGGTGAGTGAGAATAATGGCTATGTTTGAATCAGGATCCAGAAAAGTATTGAAGAAACTTCGAAGATTTGCAAGTGAAGGAAGTGTTAATCGGGTTTCCTCCACAGTTGCAGAGGAAAAGGGAGTTCTTCTTGAGGAAAGCACTGTTGCTCTGGGGCTGCTTGAACTGCTGCTTGATATTGGTCATCCAAATCTGGCGGCAAGTGTGGGCGATGAAGTCATGCATCGTCACAGACAGATCGCAAAGGAAGTGCGAGAACTGTTCATAGGCAGGTTGAATGATTTCTCCAGATCCACCGACCTTCTAAGGGTAACCTGGAAAAGCTATATCGACATGCACGATTTCAGGGGTGCCATAAGCATGCTCCGGCAAGCTGATGAGATAACCGTTTCAAATCTTTTCGACATTATCAAAGATAAAATGCAGAGTTCAATGCGGTTCGACGGAAGTGTCCATCCCGAAGCGGATCAGGATGCCCTTGTGGAGTGGGGTTTGTGTCTCCATCGCGAGCAAAGATCAGGTGAGGCAATAGATTTTATATGGAAAGTGTGCAGAGAGGTCGAGTATCCTCACCGCGATATGTCCCTTCTTGCGTTCTGGATCGGTAATCAGGTAAAGGGACTGGACAGTAGCTACATGATCTCACTTATGGGTATTGCCGCAGTATCCGGCAGAATGGACAGGGCCCTGCAATTCGCGAGTAAACTTTCAGATTGTGAACCAACATCTGATGAGGCGGTAGATGCCGCTAATATTATTGAAAAATTAATGTTGCCTGCCGACCGTTCGGGTAAATCAGCAGCATTTCTCGCTGAGATGTACACTGCTGCCGGTAAGACTGAAGCTGCGTCAAAAACCCTGGAGAATATTTATGGTGAAAGCCTGGACAGAGAGGAACTGGAATCCGCCATTGAAGACCTTGTAGCCCATCCTGAAAGCGGAGCGGCTCCCCTTCTGCTTTCAGCCCAGATAAACCTGGAAAAAGGAAGAATACAGGAAGCTATAGAAGCTCTTGAGAAGGCATTTGAAGCAGGGGACGCCGATAGCGGAAAGCTGATCGAAACCTGCAGGAACATACTGGCTGAAACGGGGGACAGTACAAGCACTATCGCTGTTAAACTTACCCATTACCTCGTTGATAACGGAGATATCAAGGATGCCGTTCACTCTCTGCTCCCGATGGTTGACGGTGATGCTTCATGGGTATTTGAACAGGTACAGAGGCTGATAACCCGGGACAGTAACAATGCCTACGTTCTATCATTGCTTGCCGCGGTACTGTTTGAAACGGGCAACAGGGATAAGGCTTCAGCTACTCTGGAACACCTGTCAAAAAGAACGGATAAAAAATTCTGCAGCGAGGCAGCATTCGTACTCGATACACTTACAAACCAGGTCGAACGTTATCCCGAGCTGAGGGAAGCCAGAGCTCTTTTCAGGCTTCGCTCGGAGAGGGAGCACGAAGCGGCTGAAGACTGGTTCAGACTTCTGATGAAGGGGAGAACCCTTTCCCAGGAAGGCCAGCAGTTTCTGCGGATGAATGAAATTCCCATTGGGTCGGTAAATGAAATCGAAGAAGCCGGGTTCATCCCGGGAGCTCCGTGGCAGGCATTGGTTGTGGCACTGATATGTCTGCGGGAAAACAATATGGAACAGGCCAGCAAACACCTCACCGTTGCGATGGAAAACACTGAGCTTCAGGAAGACATCGTAGGCAGGATATGGAAACTGCCTGAGGATCTACGTGATCGGCTCGATCTCCAGAAGATACTTTCCAGAATAACTGCCGGCAGGGCTGCTGAAACAGTTGCATCGATCCTTGAGAAACTTGAGGGAGATGAAGAATGGAAGACCGCCCTTGCCACGGAACTCAAGTGGGGCAATCCAGCTGAGGAGACCCAGTTCAAGTTCAAGTATCTTCTTTCCCGGAAAAGGGTCATCCTTGCAGGATCCTCGTACATTGAAGGAAGTATTGGTGAGCCTCTGATCGATGGTGTCGCGAAGGCGTGCTCCGAAATAGTGAGGGACAGGTACAAAGAAGCTCTGGAGCTTCTCGCGAAACCTGTGAAAAGAACCTGGTCAAGCACAATAGCCAGAACCGTGCTGGAGTTCATACTCCCCAAAGCACCCGCTCTGGGACTTGAGATAAGAAAACTCATCGCTGAATCCTTCAAGACTGAGAAACGATTCGATGAAGTATCAGCCCTGTTAAGTCCTGTTTTGATGGAAGATGGTGTACTGGAGTTACTTGAAAGTATGGTTGAGGATCATCCAGGCGAATATACTCTGCTTGATTCGCTGACAAGGACTGCGGCAGAAAGAGGGGACTTCCAGAGATTTCATAAATTCTCCGCGGTCATGCTCGACCTGAATTCCAGCGCAGCCGAAGATATTGTAAACATGGCCCTTTCCCTTGGAGCCGAGAGCTCATCCGGCGGAGCATACCTTTACGCCGCAAGAGTAGCATCAAGCCATCGTATCGGTGCTGACATCGATGGCCTGATCGTGAAAGCTGTACTTCTTCAGCCGGAGCTTTCAGGGGAAGGAATCATTGAGGAGTTCCTGAATAAGATGGGACCCGTTCCACGGGTAATATGCGCTGTTGCATCCGGAAATGCGTCTGTCTTCAGCAGAATCTGCAAGAATGATCCAGGCATCAGAATTCCTTTGAACGAAAAGATCATCGGTATCGCTATCGGGAACTGGACTCCCGGGGAAAATGCCGAGGCCCTGCTGAATCTTGCTAAATATGCCCTGTCCAGTGGATTAACGCAGCAAACGGAGGACATACTCTGCAGCATAGTCCTGAAAGGTGATTCCCCATGGAAGATAGATGCATCAAGGAAGCTGCTCGGTGAGGTTGCCGCAGGCAGAGCCGACAGGATCAGATTCTGGCAGGTTGTCGAAGTTGATGAAATAATCGATGAAGCCGCTGAAAGATTCTTTCCAAAGGGATTTAAGAAAATAAGCAGTGATGAGGCCAGAGTGATAGCCCCTGCACTGCTCAAGTCCGGTAAGAATATTAAGAAACTGTTCCAGCTGGCGGAAGATGAGTTACTTTTTCCCGCCGATGATATTCCGCTCAGAAAGAAACTGGCTGAAGCCTGCATGAAAAGCCTGGAAGAAACGACGGACACAGAGTCTCTGTCGGTTGCTAAAACTGAAAAACTTATGGAGATACTTCTTTCAGCCGGGATGCTTTCCGAAGCGGTTTCGATTGCCAGAGAGGACGGTTCGAACAGAATACTATCCAGATTGAGAGATGGCCTGGCTGAAGCGAGGATGGAACTTGAAGCGGAGGACAATGCCTTTAACAAGGTTATTTCCGGAAGGAGCGCTGAAGCCCTGAAGATCCTGGATAAGGAGGATGAGGATTCCCCTGAAGCATTGGATACAAGAGCCCTGGCATTGTGGAATCTGGGTTACCGTGAACAGGCTATTACAGAATGGATGAAGGATTACAGGATAACGGGAGATGCAGCCCCTCTGAAGAGGCTTTTCTGGAGCCTTGAACAGGCTGGTGCTGCGATGGAGAGAACCGCCCTTCGCAGATTCATCGCCGGGAAGCATCCAGCACTTACAGAAACGCTGCAGCAGAAAGGTTCTGCGTATGACCCGGATCAAATGGAATTAATATCAGGACTTCGTATTGAGACAGAAATAAAGAGGGTGAAAAATGGGTAGCAAGCCGGAAGCTGAAAGCACTGATCATTCCATGGAGGAACTGATCACAGGAATTGGAAAGCTTGTTTACAAGCTCAATGAGTCCGTAGTGAACGCTGACCTGCGTTTGGAAAAAATGGATACGAACATTTCATCGTTGCTCCTTGAGAAGTTCGATAAAGTTACAGAAGAGCTGGTAAAATCCAACGAACTTCTTACCGGCATCAAAGAAGACCTCGGCAGTTACGAGGAGAAACTTCTGAAGGTTCTGGATGAAGGAATGGAGGATTCCATCAAGAAGGAGCTCTTCACAAAGGAACTGAATGAAGTATCCCTTATCATCACTGAATCTGCGTCATCCATTCAGAAAACATTTTCTGACATGAAGGGTAAGCAAAGTGAGAATAAAGGAGCTGTCCTCAAGGATGACCTGAAGATTTTCTCTGAAGGAATCGATGAAATTTCATCAAAAATGGACAAGACAAGTGACAGCATCCTGAAGAAGTTCGAAGAAATACAGACTTCAAAGGTAGAGGAAGTAGTTTCATTATCAAGCAGCATCAAGGAGAGCTCTGAATCTCAGAAAGAGCAGCTTGAACAGATGAAGGATCTGCTGACGCTTCACTCGGTCGAAGTCAATGATAGCAAAGTAAGAAATCTGAACCGTTCCGCAATTGTACATTTTAACAATGCTGAATTCGACCAGGCCAGTTCAGATCTTGAAAAAGCCATTGAGCTGAACCCCGACAGCTCCGAGCTGCTTGCGAATATGGCCCACATTAAAGCATCACAGGGCAAACTGGATGAGGCTGAAGAACATTTCAGAAAAGCTCTCGAAATAAATCCCGAACTTGAACCTGCCATTTCCGGTCTTGGAACCCTGCTCATTATGACCGGAAGACCTGGTGATACTATTGATTTTCTTCAGAAGCATCTGGATGAAGATTCCGAGGCATCCACCGGAATTATGATAGCCCTGAGCAGAGCTTACGTTTCACAGGATAACCATGTGAAAGCCCTGGCAGTTCTGGAAAAGGCTGAAAAGATCGCCCCTGGACATCCTGAACTGGAACAGGAACTTGCCAAGTACAGAAATTAAACTACTTGCTGTAATACTTGCGTGTGCAGTGGCACTCTTCGGCTGTAGAGTGCTTCAATCGGATGAAAATCAAGTTGATAACGACTCTTGCCTGGAGAGAAGCCTGCTTGCCGAAGCCGCTGGAGATTCACTGCTTCGTCATGGGCTGGGGGAGCAGGCAAGGGACGCTTACCTGAGGGCGGCCCTGCTCAGACCTCAGGAAGACGGTATGAGAGCCAGTCTTGTATGGAAAGCCGCCGCTTCCTCTGATTCACCCAGTGAGATCACTGCCCAGCTGCTGCTTGAGCAGTCTGATTCTCTGGCTCCATAC
Source organism: Candidatus Aegiribacteria sp. (assembly GCA_030610085.1). Classification (GTDB taxonomy): domain Bacteria; phylum Fermentibacterota; class Fermentibacteria; order Fermentibacterales; family JCC-6; genus Aegiribacteria. Next base: position 6,976 of record JAUWSL010000033.1, on the reverse strand, counting down.
AGAGCACTCGAACTCGGGGGTGCCGAGATCGGCGGAGAACTTCTTTCCCGTATTTCCCTCAATAACTGCGTGATGCCGGAATATCTTAGACTTGCTCTAGCCGATTACCTTATTGAGGCCGGCTCCGCCGAACTTGCATTGAGAGCTCTCAGCGGGGTTCCGGTGGATCTGCCTGAGGGGGCTGACAGAAGCAGGATCGTTCTGCTCTACAGAGGATATCTGGAAAACGGGCAGCTCACTGCAGCGGATTCACTCTTAAGTGAAGCTGATAGTACCGGCGGGGATGAGCTCCTGTCCCTTCTATATCATGTCAGGGGTATCTGGATGCTGAAAAATGGTTCTCCCGGATACAGGGGTATGCTTCTGCAGTCCTTTGAACTCTGGCCTGCCGCCCCGGTTCATGCCGGCGCTTACAGCGCATTAAGGCTGGAGATACTGAACGACACATATGTAGCTGCTTCCATCGCTGACCCATTCTATAGCGGAGGCCTGTGGAACGAGTTGTACGACATTGCCATGAACTCCACCGACCCTGATCCGCACCTGTGGTATCTTGCCGCTCGTACAAGGGACAGGCTGGGTTTTTACGATACAGCAGTCAGCATGCTTGAGGAGTATCTTGCGAGATGGCCCGGATCCGTTGACGTGCCTGATGCCATGATAAACCTCGGGCGGGATCTTGGTCGTTCCGGTGACTGGCAGAGCGGGATCGCGATTATAGAGCAGTACGGCGAGGAATTCCCTGAGCATCACAGGATCGGAAACCTGTCCTGGTACATCGGAGACATTCTGGTGCAGAACAGGCTCTGGCAACAGGCTATCCCATGGTTTGTGGCGACCATCGACAGCTGCCCTGACAATGTTACGGCTGACGATGCGCATTTCTACCTGTGCTTTTCACTCCTTGAGTCAGGGAGGATTTCCGATGCAGTATCCGAACTGGAGAATTTCATCCTTGACTGGCCTGCCAGTGTATACCTCGCGTCCGCGAAATACTGGCTTGGTAAACTCCTTTATGCAGAGGGTAATCCTGAAGGTACAGCTACACTTGAGGAGCTGATCCAGTCGGCTCCGGCAAGCCTTCCCGCCTTTTTCGCAAGGGAGCTGCTGGGACATCCCGCATGGGAGCCACAGTTCACGGAAGAACCCCTGGATGAATGGATGACAAGGCACGGGCAGCCGCCTGCCCTGCCACCGGAACCTGCGCTTAGAGGGCTGTTTCTCCAGAAAGCAGGGCTTAGACATTTAGCTGACGGTGAGTTCAGGCTGGCGGAAGAGATCGTCGGTGGACCACAGTACCTTGCTCCTTTCTATCTTGAAAACAATGTATGGGAACGGAGGCCGATATCAGGGTACAGCATGTGGGATCTGTCGGGTAGTGAAAGCGACAGGCCAAGGGAGCTGTGGATGCTGCGCTATCAGATGGCCTGGCCGGAGCTTGTTGTCCCGGCTGGACAGGAATACGGGCTGGATTCTCTCTTCGCATGGGCGATAATAAGGAATGAAAGCATGTTCCAGCCGGCATGCTACTCGGTTGCAGGCGCCAGAGGGCTTATCCAGATGATCCCGAGTACCTCCGAGTACGTTGCCATCGAACGCGGATGGGACGATTACTCCCCGGACAGGCTTTACGACCCTGCGGTTTCAATAGAATACGGAATCAGCTACATCTCAGAAATTAACCGGGATTTCGGGGGTGACCCTGTAATCACCGCAGCCGCTTATAACGGAGGTCCCCATAACGCCGTTCACTGGGGTGCTCTGGATATGGAGACGGACGAGTTCTTCTCTCTGATAACCTACAATGAAACGAAGAATTACACTCAGAATGTACATCATGCCTGGATGATCTACAGATCACTTTATCTAAGATAAATTCTACAGGAATGTCGCTGAACCTTGTAACTACTTGTATGATAGAATTATAGAAAAACAATTAATACGAACAGAATTCACTCAATTAAACCCCTTGACAAACTTGTTTTCCATCTCTATTTCTTTGCAATGCTTTTCATCAATCGGGGTAATCTTGATCAACTTCTTGAATCCCTCAGGGGGGATTACAGGGTATATGTTCCTCGCAGTATGGGGGGCAGTACAGGCTATTCCCTACTGGGCGAGTCGGATACAGATTATGTAATAGGCAGTATAAGATCATTCGATCCCCTCAAATCGTTCTATTTCCTGAGCCGTGAGAAGGTTGCCGAAGATTTCAAACCGGATATTCTGCGGGACGAAAAGCCTCCCTGTATCGTCGGCGCGAAAGCCTGCGACCTGAAAGGTTTCAGAATACTGGATTTCGTATTCATAGACGATGAATTCGGTGACCCTACCTATATGAAAGCCAGAAAAGACGGGCTTATCATTTCCGCAGATTGTACCGATGTTGGAGAAACATGTTTCTGCACAGCGGTAGATATCAACCCCTGGCCTGAATTCGAGTTTGACATTAATCTTTCTCCGGTAGATGAGGGTTTCATCGTTACTACAGGAAGCGAAAAAGGTCGTGATCTTGTTGAAAGCAGGAAGAACCTTTTCAGTGATGCACCTGAGGATCAGGTTGAAGCTGTTAAACAGAACAGAAGCAATATTAAATCCCGTGTTATGACAAGTGCCCAGGAGAAGGGAATTCCCGTTGCGGACAGACTGAAGTGGGTCATAAAAAAGCATTACGAATCGGATATCTGGAAAGATGTTTCAGAAGACTGCGTGGAGTGCGGAGCCTGCAATACAATTTGTCCAACCTGCCACTGCTTCCTTCTGTACGATCAGAAATCCGATGGTAAACTCGCCAGGTACAGAATGTGGGATTCATGTATGATCAATGACTTTGCCAGAGTGGCTGGAAACGAGAACCCACGGGACAGGTTATGGATGCGGATGAGAAACAGGTTTGATAAGAAGTTCAACTACTTCCCTGAAGTGACCGAAGAGATCGGTTGTTCCGGATGCGGCAGATGCACAGCCGCATGTCCCGGTAAGATAGACATCAGAGAAGTCCTGGCAAAGCTGGAAGTATGATGAAGAATCCATACCGCTCGATTGAAGCAGAGGTACTGAAGGTAACAACCGAAACACCTTCAATAAAAACGTTCCTTCTCAAGCCGAAGGAAGAACTCACTTTCAAGCCAGGGCAGTTCATGGAGTTTTCCGTTCCCGGTGTGGGGGAAGCACCGTTCACTCCATCTTCGGATTCACAGATCAGGGAGACAATGGAGATAACCATTGTGAAGGTTGGCAAAGTCACCGACGCCATACACGAACTGAAACCCGGTGATACCGTCGGCCTGAGGGGGCCTCTTGGTAAGGGGTATCCGTTCATGAAGTTCACAGGCCAGGATGTGCTGGTCATCGGCGGTGGTGTTGGACTTGCACCGGTACGGACTCTTATGTACGGTCTTTTTCACATGAGAAAGCAGCTTTCCAAACTTGTGTACAGAGGCGGATGCCGAAATCCTGAGGAATTCCTCTACCGCAGTGAGCTTGAGGAGTGGATGAAGCGGGATGACATCGATATGAAACTTACCGTGGACCATGGCGACGATTCGTGGAACGGCCCTATTGGTGTTGTTACAACGATAATGGATGATATTGATGTGAATTTCGAACGGGCAAAAGCTATTGTGTGCGGCCCGCCTGTAATGATGAAATTCGCAACATTCAAGCTGCAGGAACTGGGAGTAAGGGACAGTAATATCTATCTTTCCATGGAGAAAAATATGTCCTGCGGTTTCGGCAAATGCGGACATTGCAGGATAGGTCCATATTACTGCTGCAGTGACGGTCCGGTCTTCACTTACGATATGATCCGGGAATACCCCGGCATCTGGGATTAGGAAAACTATGAAGATGAACAGAACTACAATTGATCAGCTTCATGGTAACATCGACGCTGTAACGAAGAAGAAAAGCGGGAAAAGACTTTTCGTAGATCTGGATATCTGCAATTCCGATCAGTGCGAGAAATGCATCATAGACTGCAGCTATTTTTATCATCCGGTTAACAATGGATTGATTTCCCTTATTGAACTTGCAACCTATGCCCTTATCTGCAGACAGTGTGAAGAACCGCATTGTATAAACTCCTGCCCCAGAGATGCTCTTGAGAAATTAGAGGGCGGAGATATGCTTGTAAGGCACATAGCCCGGTGTGTAAACTGCCGTTCCTGTTCGCACGCCTGTCCTTACGGAACCATTTACCCTGAAATCGTGCCTTATCTGGCCAACATCTGCGATTACTGCTCCGGCAGGGGGGATGATTATACCTGTATTCCAACCTGTCCGTACGGTGCCCTGTCATCGGTCGATGGTAAAGTTGAGGGAGAGAACATATACGAACTGGGCAATCGCCTGGTTGTGCACTCCACTCACTGGGACAGGAGCAAGGCATGACATTCATCTACCTGCTCGTGTTCGGTTTTGCAGCTACGGCGGTACTGGGTCTTATTACCAGCTGGATTGACAGAAAAGTCACAGCCAGGGTTCAGTACAGGGTGGGACCTCCATTCCTTCAGCCTTTCATCGATATAGTGAAGCTTCTGGGAAAGGAAACCGTCATACCGGCCGGGGCTTCGAAAGTAACTTTCCTTATTGCCCCGGTTATCGGCATCTCCGGTGTAATAGCGGTTTCAACATTGTTATGGGTCAATCAGTTCTTTTCAGATGGTTTCATGGGAGACTGGATCGTGGCGATCTACCTTCTGACAATCCCCTCGATCAGCCTTATTCTTGCCGGGTTCGCCTCGAGGAATCCGTTGGCCAGTCTGGGAGCCTCAAGGGAGATGAAGCTTGTTATCGCGTACGAGCTTCCCTTCATACTTGCGGCTCTTGTTCCGGTTATCAGCGCACAATCCATTCGCCTTGGTGTGATCATCGACAGCCAGGCAGGGGGAGTATTCGCAGGCAGCATTTCCGGAATACTGGCACTGATAGTCGCAATTATGTGTGTTCAGGCGAAACTTGGACTGGTTCCCTTTGATATTCCCGAAGCAGAAACGGAGATAGTTGAAGGTCCTATCGTGGAATACTCCGGCCCGGGGCTCGCAATATTCAAACTCATGAAGAACATGCTTCTTTTCACGCTGCCGTTCTTCCTGATGATCCTCTTTTTCGGCGGAATTAGATTACACGGAATAAACATCCTCTGGACAGTCCTCGAATACGTTGGAATTGTAGCGATAATCACTGTAATCCGTAATACCAACCCCAGGGTACGGATAGATCAGGCTGTGAAGTTCTTCTGGGGTCCGATGACATTGATAGCTGTTGTTGCTGTTGTACTGGCATTAAATGGATTATAGAAGGGTAAGGCTACAGCCGTAATGAGCCTGAAACTGAAAGCGCTCCTGAAATCACCATGGGTGTTCCATCTGTCCACCGGCAGCTGCAACAACTGTGATATTGAAACACTGGACTGCCTTACACCCAGATTCGATATCGAACGTTTCGGTATGCTTCTTGTAGGCAGTATCAAGCATGCGGACGTCCTTCTTGTCAGCGGCTCCTGCAACAGGATGTCCGTTGAACGGATGAAAGCCCTTTACGAGCAGGTTCCGAAGCCGTGCCTTGTTGTTGCCATTGGAACCTGTTCCGGATCCAGAGGGATTTTCAAGGACAGTTACAACTGCCCTGTACCGCTTGACAAGATAATACCTGTTGATGTTTACATACCCGGCTGCCCACCTAAACCGGAAGCGATAATCGCAGGTGCGGTAAAACTGATTGAGAAAGTTGGCGGCGCCACATGACAAGAGAAGAAGTACTTCTGGATCTCACCGGCCGTTTCCAGGCGGATATAATTGATCTGGAAGACAAGTCCGCAACTCGAGTATTTGTTAATATCAAACCCGAATCCATTGTGAGGGTCGGAACCTATCTGTTCCGGAATATCGGTGCCAGGTTCAATATTGCTACAGCAAGTGATCTGCCTCCGAAAATAGAGATCCTCTACCATTTTATCGTCGAGGATCTCAATCTGCTTATTTCGCTTCGGGTTTTCCTTGACCGGGAGAAACCTGAAATTGAGTCTCTCGCAAAGGACATAGAGGCTTTCAACTGGATAGAGAGAGAAATGAGCGAACTTCTCGGTATAACCTTTACAGGTCACCCCGATCCAAGGAGGCTTCTCCTGGCCGACAACTGGCCCGAGGGAGTTTACCCTCTTAGACAGGATTACGAGGAGTGGGACGAGACAGCCGACAGGACAAGGGGGGTGTAATGGGCAAGACGATAATACCTATCGGCCCTTACCATCCTCTTCAGGAGGAACCGGAATTCTTTACTCTTACCGTTGAAGGTGAGACGGTTGTGGATATCGATGTCCGGATAGGATACAACCACAGAGGGATTGAAAAGCTGTCCGAAATGAAAACTTTCGAAAACAGCACCTTCGTTGTCGAGAGGATCTGCGGCATCTGTTCCACAAGCCACCCCTATGCGTATACAAGGGCTGTTGAGGATATTTTCCCTATGGAAGTATCCATGAGAGCGAAATATATCAGAACGATCATCGCCGAGGGTGAAAGAATTCATTCACATCTTCTCTGGCTGGGACTTGCAGGGCATTTCCTGGGTTATAACACGGTCTATATGTGGGCCTGGAAACTCCGCGAGGAGATACTCGACGTTCTGGAAATACTGTCAGGCAACAGGAACAATTACGCCATGTTCAAGCCGGGAGGTGTCCGAAGGGACATAAATGCTGAGGACATTCCAATCTGTCTTAAGAAGATAGACTCCATAGTACCAACACTGGTCATGCTCAAGAAAGCCGTTCTGGACGACCCTGTCCTTCATGCAAGGCTCAAGGGCGTCGGTGTCATGAGTTACCAGGAAGCTATTGATTTCAGCGCTCTTGGCCCGACATCGCGGGCATCAGGAGTGGCAAGGGATGTCAGGAAGGATTCACCGTACGGAGCGTACCAGGAGATGGAATGGGACATGATAGTTACGAAGAACGGTGACGTCTTCGACAAGG
>JAUWSL010000013.1 GCA_030610085.1 Candidatus Aegiribacteria sp. | reverse complement strand
GGATCACTACAGCTTCGATGTAAGCGGGGCAGCTTCCACTCCGGAGGATACCCTTTACCTCTGCAACGGAGCATTCAACACCGACCTCTACATCGCGACGCTGAACATGGATCCGGTCTTCCTCACGGAGATAAGTGAGGACATCGCCAGTCTGGCTTTCGGGAGAGATACTCTGTGGGGATACTCCAACTATGCCACCATAAAGGGTATTTACTCCATAAACCTGCAGACCGGGGAGGCAGCGCTTAAGATAGACACCTACACAGGTACCGGCTTCCGGTTCTTCGCCCTGGGGTACAACCTTGTGGATGACAAACTCTACGGCTACACGGAGTATGGAGTCTCCGGTCTGTACTCCATTGATATCGATACCGGGAGCATGCTGAAAGTCGCCGACCCCATACCCGCTTCCAACACTCAGGGCCGCGGGTTGGCTGTGGGAGACAATACTGTATACCTGACAGCGACCAGAGGTGATGACGGCATCCCGTATTACGCATACGACATCTCGCAGGGTTCTGGCGGTGTGTGGCTCGAGTTTACCAATCCCTATCCTGCCTACCACTCAACAGGCGGAGCTGCGTGGCTGCCCGGTACTACGGGTGTGCAGGGGCAGAGCTCCGCAATGGTTTATGAAGACCATCTGCAGCTGTCAGTCTCCCCCAACCCTGTCAGAGGGGTAACAACCTTCTGCTTTCAACTGCCCGTTGCGGGAAATGCAAGCCTGGAGATTTACGACACCTCAGGACGAAGACGAAATGTGGTGATGAATACCGGTTTCAATGCCGGTCACGGAGAGGTGGCATGGAGCTCGCATAACCTGGATCTCCCGCCGGGAGTCTACGTGGCAGTCCTGAGGCTCGGGAATCAGACCGTCTCGCAAAGGCTTCTTCTGATCGATCAGTAAACTCCGCCCCTCTTATTTGAGAAGGTCGGTTATCCGTCTGCCGAAATCAGCAGGATTCTCAGGTCTGGAACCGGCCATTACGGTACCCAGGTCGAAGAGTATCTGCACATAATCCTTGAGTCTGTCCCCGGATCTGTCCTTCTCGTAAAGATCCTGAAGGGTTTCAATAATGGGATGAACGGGATTCAGTTCCAGTATTTTCTTCGCTTCCGGCACTTCCTGATTCATCGATCTCATCATCTGCCTGAGCATATCACCGGGGTCGTTCTTATCACTGACAAGAATGCAGGGGCTCTCCTTCAGCCTTGGTGAGAATCTTACATCCTCTACCCTGTCACCCAGCGAGTCTTTGATATACTCGAGAAGACCGGCGAATGTTTCTTCAGCGTTCTTCTTCTCGGCCTTTTCGGCATCGGTGAGATCATCATCATCCACTTCCTTCAGAAGTGAAACGAGCTTCTTTCCTCTGTACTCGCCAAGGGACTGAAGCATGAACTCATCTACCGGACTGTCAAAAAGAAGCACTTCCACATCGGATTTACCAACGGATTCGAGGTACGGCGATGAGGCAAGTTCCTTCCTGTCGGTTCCTGTAATGTAATACAGGCGGTCTGTGTCCTCAGGAAGTTCCTCTACCAGTTCCTTGAGACTCTTCTGCTCGTCCCCGCTACGGGATGTCCAGACGAGCAGGCAGTCCGCAAGCTCTTCCCTGTGCTGTATATCAGAGTAGATACCCTCCTTGATCATATCTCCGAAATTCGTGAAGAACTTATTGTACTTACCGATATCGTTCTCAAGCATATCCTGGAACAGTCCAATGACCTTGCCGGTAAGGGCTTTCTTTATAATGCTGACTGTCCTGTTTTCCTGAAGGGTTTCCCTTGAAATGTTCAGCGGAAGATCACTCGATTCAACCACACCCTTGATGAAACGAAGGTATCTCGGCAGGAGTTCATCAGCCTCCTCTTCGATCATAACCTTCTTAATAAAGAGCCTCACACCGGTTTTATAGTCAGGCATGAGCATCTCCATGGAACGCGCGGCCGGAATGAAAAGCAATGAGTAGAACTCAGTGGTGCCCTCCGCGTGAAATACCAGCCTGGAGAGGGGTCCCTGGGGATCGAAGCTCAGGTGTCTGTAGAACTCGTTGTACTCCTCATCGGAAACGTCATCCTCGTGACGGGTCCATATTGGTTTCTGTGAATTCACCGGTTCCTTTTCCCAGTCGGTGTCATCTTCAGACTTTATAAATACCGGATACGAGATGAAATCGGAGTACTTTCGAACGAGTTCTCTCAGTTCATAACTTTTCAGGTACTCATCCATATCCTTCTTCAAGTGCAGTTTTACACTTGTTCCATCCGGAATATCTTCCTCTTCCATGAGGGTGAAAGTATCATGACCGGTGGAGGTCCATCTGTAACCGGATTCCCCGCTTCCAGTCTTTCTGGAAACTACTTCGACTTTATCCGCAACCATGAAGGTTGAGTAGAAACCCACACCGAACTGCCCTATGAATTCGGGCGTTTTCTCTCCGTCAGGTCCGGTCAGATCATCCAGAAAACTCCTGGTTCCCGATCTCGCAATTGTGCCAAGCTCCCTGGCCATCTCATCCTCGGTCATACCGATTCCATTGTCACGGACGGTCAGTGTGCCTTCTTCCTCATTCGGCACAATATCGATTCTCAATTCCCTGTCGGCATCCAGTTCAGGGGTAGTGAGCATTTCGAAACGGAGTTTGTCAAGCGCATCTGATGAATTGGAAATATGCTCCCTCAGGAAAATGTCTGGATGTGAATAAAGGCTGTTAATTACTATATCAAGAACTTTCTTAGTCTCTGCCTTGAATTTCAGTTTTCGCGAAGGACTGGACATTCCTTCTCCTTATAACTTTTAATTAATTAATAGTATCCTCAGCGGATTCTGCCTTCCAGAAACGGAACCTGGAATACTTTCTCGTGAAAGACAGGTCCGTGTCCAAAATAACCGTCCTCGCCAAAAAGTTCCCCATGATCGGATGTCACGGTTATGTATGTATTTTCAGGTACGATATCGAACAGCTTCTCAAAAACCGTATCAAGGTATCGAACCGTCTCTACCTGCCTGGCGCGAAGCCGGTCAAGCTGTTCCTGATCGAAGAACCTAGGTGATTCACTGTCCTCTACCAGTTTACCCCCGACAAGATGATCGTCCAGATGTTTGAAGACTCCGTGAACACCGCTTATCCTTGGCCATTTGTTCTTAGGTTCTGAAGGAAGCGCATAGGGGTAATGGGTCTCGCCAACATTCAGCAAATAGAATGAGGGTCTGTTCGGGCTGAAGGTCATGCAATCAAGCATCGCCGCCATATCGTTATGCTCGGGCATGAGTTTCCACGAATCGAATCCGCTGTTGATCGGAGTATGGCTGTTCAGAACCGGCAGCGAGACCATGGCCCTTGTTATGTAACCAAGGGAACTACGCAGAAAATCCGGGAGGTACAGACGGGGGACAAGGCTCTTGAATTCCACACCTTTCGCTCCAAGTCTCTCGTTGAGCCTGATAAAATCCTTCTTGTAGTATTCCGACGCGAAAACATGCCTTGGACTTTTGTGAGGCATGAGTCCCATCAGAAGGTTGTAATGAGACGGAGCTGTCCAGGATGCGTAAGAAAAGCGCTGTTCCGTTTCACCAAGTTTCATGATGGTTTTCGGTCCGGCTTCAATGAACGTATCGTATCTGCAGCTGTCGAGAATAACTAAGATGTAATTAAGAAGATCATCCGATGGAGGATCGGGAGCCGGAACATCCCTTTTTTCAAGTGTTCCGCTATTCTTTTTCCCGCCGAAGAGTCCCATCTATCTAATGGGGAGCATCGCCGACCAGATATCTCCCATGACCTCTTCGCTCCAGATCTCAACAAGGATATTCATAGCCCCTGCAAGCCCGGAATAACTCGGCTCGTCAAGCTCCCAATGAAAACGGTAGTTCTCCTGGAAGACAAGATCATAATCATCTCCGTCGAGCACTGTAACATCGACATCCAGAACAGCTTCCCAGCCGTCAGGCACAACCCTTCCACCGAATTCTCTTACGTATCCCTCGACCACGAGGTTCTCCGGAAGCAGAGTGGAATTCCGCAGTACTGCTCCCCAGGCACCCGCGGAGATCATATCTCTGTGCAGTATATCGGGCAGAAGCTCAACAGGCCGACTGCTCCAGATATCGGTAGCTGTCTTGTTGATCGTACCGTCTTCGTTCAGAACTATCATCTGTACTCCCTGCACTGATTGAGATGATGAAAAATCCTTTATCTGAACGATATAATTCGATGAAACCATCCATGGGTCCATCCTGTCCGGTTCCACTGTCCATACTGTCGCTGTTGATTGCGGGTCGCCACCAATAGGTACGTTAACTGTAATACATGCTGATGAGATAAGAACGATCATCAATACAATAAAAACAAACGGTCTGCGCATCACTGCCAGACCCCCTCTCCTGAAGTCCGAATGAACAGCTCCGATGGATCCCTGCCCAGTATCTCAAGAAGGTTGGAGAGATTGGCCATCATCTCGGAGCTGATTATGAGTACATCATCTATTTTATTCACGAAACGCTCCAGAGGTTCCGAGAATGCCCGAAGTTCTTCGATAAGAGACTCTACATTCAACGCAAGGTGCGGTGCCATCGTATTCAGAGTCAGCACCAGCTGGTTAAGATTCTCTCCGAGTCTTGTATACGTGATAAGCAGCGAGTCAAGGTTCTCCGAATTTCGCAGGATGGCATCCTCGAGCCTTTCGATCTTGTCGCTTGCCAGAATGGCATTGGTATTCTCAAGCAAAAGCATGAGCTGATCGCTGATATTCTTGAAATCAATTTCATGGATTATCTCAGTTATCCTGTTCAGCGTTGCTGTTGCATTCTGGAATACTCCCTCACCCACGGGAATGATCGGATGTTCTATTTCAAAATTATATTGAACGGGAAGAACAGTACGTGCTGTGTCCGCGCTCAGGTTTATCACCTGTAAACCGGTTATCCCAATTAGTTGCATGGTGGCAACTATCGTCGAATCAACGGAGAAATCCGACCGGATCTTCATTATGACTTCAACGAGCCTACCGTCCGGGGCTATGTCGATGCTGGCTATTCGGCCTATCGAAACCCCGTTATACATTACACCGCTGCCTTCGTTCAAGCCCTGGACAGACCAGGTAAAATAGGAAACGTAAGTAGTGGTTCTCCTCTCGTTCAATCCCCCGCTGAGCCAGAATATCAGGAATATTGTGAACAGAATTCCAATGGAGAAGAATAATCCAAGCCTGAACTTATTCCCTGTCATCGACATTTTCAGTTACCCCTCTTCTCGGCCGCCAGGTTTCTTCCAAAGAACGCTCTGACACGTTCATCACTGGAGTTGTCTCTCAATTCAACCGCAGTTCCCACAGCGATTATTCCATGCACATCAGAATCCAGCATGACCACCCTGTCTGAGATAGCAAATATACTGGTCAGTTCATGAGTAACAATGACAATGGTTGTGCCCAGGGAGCTGTTGATTGTTTTTATCAGTTCATCAAGATTGCCCGAAGTAACGGGATCAAGACCAGCGGAAGGCTCATCGAAGAACAGTACTTCCGGATCAAGCGCCATGGCACGGGCAAGGCCTGCCCGTTTCTGCATTCCGCCGGAAACCTCAAGGGGGTACGAATCGGCGGAATCAGCGAGACCGACCGTATCAAGTTTGCTGTACGCGACAATCCTTAATTCACGTTCGGATATATCCGTATACTCTTTAAGAGGAAGAATTACATTCTCAAGAAGCGTCAGGTTTCCAAGCAGAGCTCCTGACTGAAAGGTAACACCCCATCTCGTTCTTGCCTTCTGAAGTGCCTCGGGACTGGACCAGATATCCTCGTCCTTGAAAAGAACTCTTCCCTTCCATGGCTTCAGAAGCCCCAGAAGGAAGTGCATGAGGGTACTTTTTCCGCATCCGCTCTTTCCAACGATTGCAAGTACTTCTCCCCTGGTAACCTGAAAGCTGATGCCATCAAGCACCAGCAGCTCGTCCCACCCTCCCTGAAGATCCTCAACACTCAATACAGGTTTCATACTACAAACTTAATCCGGGTCTTATATGGACGAACAGCAGTGAAAGCAGCGCATCGGCGATTATCACCATGAAAATGCTGAGAACAACGGCCGCTGTAGTCGCCTTGCCAACGGCTGACGCACCACCCCTGACCCTCATGCCCATGAAACTGCCTACATTGGCGATGATTACGGCATATATGAAGCTCTTCAGCATTCCCCAGTAAATATCCAGAGGTATGAGCGCTTTGCCGAGCTCGGATATGAACGTGCTCGGAGGAAGACCGAGAAATAGTGAACCGGCGAGCATCCCGCCGAAAATACCGGAAAAGTTCGCAAGAAGTACAAGAAAGGGCATTACACATAGAAGACCTATCATCTTGGGCGTAACAAGGTAGCTGAATACATCGAAACCCATTACTCGCAGGGCATCCACTTCTTCCCTTACCTGCATGGTTCCGATCTCCGCGGCATAAGCTGAGCCCGACCGTCCGGCAACGAGAACCGCGGTAAGCATCGGTCCGATCTCCCAGGTTATGATATATCCAAGCATTGCGGGCATGAGTGTCTCTGCAGCAAGTTCCTTCAACTGAAACCCCGCCTGGTATCCAAGGACAAGACCAAGAAGCCATGTAAGAATTGCTATGATGGGAATTGCCTTGACACCGGACTCCTCCATGTAATAAAGCACCATTGACCAGCGAACCTTCATAGGACGCAAGACCAGGTTCATAAAAGCATATAAGGTGTCCCCGAAGAAATGTCCCAGCGAGTAAAGTGTCTTCCCCATTTCGTATACGTTTTCACCGATATTCTCAAAATAATCACGTATAGACATTCTTTTTTTGTGAGGTTCAGGCATTGAATCGAATCCAGCGAGGGTTTCAAACAGATTCTCGATAACGGGCAGAGTACCGGTTCTTCTTACCCTCACACCTGCGCGGGTAAACTGCTTACATGCTCCGTAAAGTACCGCTGCTGCCACAGAATCTATACCGGGGCTGTTCGAGAAATCCAGAACCAGTTTTCCAGCGTTGAATATGGAACGTTTGTATTCTTCTATAAAATCACGGATAGAATCGATCTCATAGTCCTCAAGCACGCCGTGAACACTCAATGTGAAACCGCTGAAAGTCAGCTTCTCCTGATTTACCAACTGATCCCTTTCTGTTGATGTGCAGATCACACAGATTCCTAACCGATAATTTAATTCAACACAAACATTTCCGCCACGACACGCTGGCTGTCCTTAACCTATTTGAATTATATTTATTCCCGTACAACCAATGGAGGCAATATGGGCACACTTGTTTTTCTGGTTCTCCGGTTGATCTTCGGGTACAATTGTGAGGGAGACGGTCAGGTCCTGTCTATTCTCATATCTCTTGACACGATCGCTATTGTTCTTTTTCTCAAACTGAAGAACAGATCCTGACAGAAGCCCCGAAGCCGTAATTCCTGCCGATCCTAAACTATCGATTCGGATAGAAGCACACTTCAACGATCCATATCCGGGAATACAGAACCGCTTTCTGCTGTATAACTGCTGAAGGAGGTTTTAGAAATGAGAAAAAGGAATACAGCAGAAGCAGGAGCAATGGACATCGGGTTCCTCTGGGGATTCATACTTCTGATACTTGCGTTTGAGGCCGTTCCCGGAACATCGGTAGGAAGACTGGCGTCAAGAACGGCAACCGATGAAATGCGTGGATTCGACCCAGGAGAGCTCTACGAGATCCCGCCCGAAATGCCGGAGGACGATCCGGTCGATGTTGATAACATCATACGGAATGAAATCCCGGATATTGTGCAGCCTGATCTTATAATCAGTACAGCTGTAGATACGGTTGGTCTGGGCCACGCGATTACCGTCAGCATCAACAATCTTTCGCCGGATACTCCGGATAACGCAATCCCCGAGCCGGGAACTTTCATCCCCCACAGCGTTCTGCCGGTGTGTACTTACAGACCGGTTCCGGAGTACCCTGAGATGGCCAGGCAGGCTGGCGTTGAAGGAAGGGTGATCCTTCAGGTTTTCATCTCTCCCCAGGGTGTTCCGGTTGAGGCACATGTTATAGATAGTTCCGGACTTGGAAGCATGGATAGCTCTGCGCTGGCTTCAGTATTGGAAAGCAGCTGGTCACCGGCAAGAAGAGCTGACGGAGTGCCGGTAGGAGTATGGACTTCCGTTGTCTACAATTTCGTTCTCGAATAGATGCTTTACGGGTTTGAAACCAGAGACTCAAAGGTTTTTCTCAGGGAGACAAGGTACTCGGTGAACGTATCGGACAAGCGTGACCTTCGATCAGGGAGATCTATGATTTCCCTGCGCACAATTCTTCCTGGTCGGTGTCCGAGGACTATAACCTCTCCGGCCAGGTAAACCGCTTCCTCGATGTTATGGGTAACGAAAAGAACTGTTGTGGATGCTTTCTTCAAGAGCTCCCGCAGGTTCTCCTGCAGTTCCTGGCTGGTCCTCATATCAAGGGAACTGAAAGGTTCATCCATAAGAAGAAGATCAGGATCCATTACAAGAGACCTCGCCAGTGCAGCCCTCTGCTGCATCCCGCCTGAAAGCTGATGGGGGTAGGATGAAGAGAACGATGAAAGTCCCATCATTTCAAGTATGGATTCAACCTTCTGCCTGCGAATAACCTTATCGATCTTTTTCGCCTTGAGAGAAAACTCGATATTAGCGAAGATGCTCATCCATGGGAAAAGCGCACCCTGCTGGAAGACGAAGCCTATTACAGGTCCTCCCCCGTCGGGGTGTAACGGAATATCAACCTCGCCTGTATCGGGCTTTTCAAGTCCGGCGATTGTTCGCAACAGGGTTGTCTTGCCGCATCCTGTAGGGCCGAGAATACAGAGAAATTCACCGGCTTCGATTTCGAAGTCCACCGGACCCAGAGCGTGCACCTCTCTGGAGGATTCCCTGAAAGTTATCGAAAGATCGGTTACCTTCAATGCCGTCATGTCATCTTTCCCTGCTTCTGAGAACGAGGGATTTTTCTCCAAGAGATTCAAGACCCTTGGAAAAAAGCGCTCCTATGAACGCAACAATAACGATGCTTGCCAGCATGATATCGTATCTGGACAGCTGGTAGGAGTACCTTATCATGTATCCTATGCCGGAATTGGTTCCCGGAAGCATCTCCGCCGCGATGATTACCATCCAGCACCTTCCGATGCCAAGCTTCAGCCCGTGAAAGATATCCGGAAGAGCCGAGGGGATGATAACATGCCTGAAGGCGAAAAGTCTTCCTGCACCAAGGATCCCGGCAGCTTCCAGATGCATTTTTCGAACACTTCGAACTCCCTGAATAGTGCCCAGTATTATTGGAAAGACACCACCCCAGAAGAGAATGAATATCATTCCGAGCTGCATTTCGTTCAGAAGGCATTTCTGATATCTCAGGTGTTCAAGACCGAACAATTGGGAGAAAGTTCTTGCCTTGAAGATGATTATTGAAAGGGGAAGAAGGGCAATGGCGGAAAGGGGTCTTGCCATTTCAACCATAAGCGACAGGAATTTCCTTACATGAACAGATGCCCCCATAAGAAGGCCGACAGGAATTCCGATAAGCCCCGCAAGTGAGAAACCCAGAGCGACCCTTACCAGGCTCACAAGAGTACTCCAGGCCATCGATCCTGTGGAGATCTGATCCCCGAATGGATGAAAAAGTATTGATAATACTTCCCCAGGAGAGGGCAGGAGTGTATCCCTCCCGCCCCCTGTAACTGCAAGCCACCATACGATCAGCAGGCATGGTATCGCAAATCCAGGTAGATATTTCCAGATCCTCAGCAGTATGCGTCTTAATGTTTTTCCGGATGAAATATCATCTACCTCAGGCCATCAGGCATTAATGAAAAATCGTAGAGGAAGCAGGCGTTGGCCTCATCATCCTTCTCCGTAAGAGGACCGGTGAATGCTCCAAGGTTTCTCACATTATCGAGTATTGCAACCATGTTCTCGAGCCAGTCCAGAGAGACTTCCATGTTGTATCCGCTGCTTGCCATCGATACTACTTCAACCTGAACAGGGTTTCCTATCCATTCCGCTGCAGATTCGGCAGCATCTTCAGGATAATTGTTAATGTAATCGGTGGCTGCGGCAAAAAGACGAAGAGCTGCAGCGATATCTTCAGGCCTATCTGCAATAGCTGTTTCTGTGGCAGCAATTGCGCAGCACGGATGATTCATGAAGTTTCCGGGCGGAAGATCGGACAACTCCGCAACGCATTTACCTATGCCGTTATGTTCAGCAAGCGCGCATGCCGGATTGTTGGAAACGTAACCGTGAATCGTTCCATTCTGCAGAGCAGGATTAAGATTAGGCTGTCCCTGTGCGTTGAAGAGAAGAATTTCAGAACCCCGTTCAGGATTACCCTGCATGCTCCATTCGATGCCCTCTTCGGTAAGAGCTGATTCGAATATGAGCAGAGCAACCGCCTTGGGGCTCTTATATCCTATTATAAGTGGTGCGTCGCTGCTCCTTGCCCATTCGATGAAACTGTCCCAGTCGTTCACTTCCATATTGTCATCGGCAACTACAAGCATATCGCCCCTGCTGTGAAGGGGGCTGATAATTTTAATTCCGCTTCCCTGGTCAGCGCTTGCCGCGAATGGTATGACTCCTCCGAAACCGATATCGAACAATCCGGCAACCATATTGTTCGGGACGTTAATCGCGCCCTGTGACTGGACGTATTCGATCTCAAGTATTTTCTTCTCATCTTCTACAAGCGCATAGTAGCTCTCACCGAGCGGCACCAGATATATGCCGTAACGCTCCTTCATCTCTTCGCCTCTGAGAGCTGATATGAATACCGCTGAATGATGATCGTGCAGGCAGTGTCCGATCTGCAGAAGTGGAACCTCTACAGTCAGATCAACCTGTGCTTCAGATACTGTTTCCTCCGGCTGGTTCTGCTCAGCCTCTTCACCGCAACCGGTAAAATTGAAGAACGATGTTAAAACAAGAATCGCCACAGCAGACTTGAATAGTCTTTTCAATGTTCTCTCCTTTGGTGGGGTTATTCACTACATCCTGCAGTCGTACTGATATATCACATTTTAATCTCCTTCGTTTGTTTCTACCCGCTGACCATGATAACTTGCAGAAATAATCTGAACGGGTCAATATTGTTACAAGTGTTGAAATTCAGTAAGTACAAATCAATTGTGTTTACGCACTGTGCACGAATCGCGTTAACCCTTATTATCACTGAGGAAATATTAGATTCATCGTTGATTATATACATTTATCCTTTTTTAACAGTCTTTTAGATAAATCAAACGTACTATACGCTATCTTTCAGGGTTTGGGCTTGTTCTCCATGGAGCTGGATTTAACAAAATTATGTTAACTGAACAGTTTCGATCCCCTTCCACCTATATATTCTCTATCCCCTGTCATCAAAGAACAACACCGATGGGACGGCGTTTATTATCGCGTTAACGAAGGGACAATCTCGTCATATATTGTACCTGCCTGCCCCGATTGTTTATTGTATATTGTGCTGTTGAAGACTGAAAGTGAGGCGATTTGAAAGGGAACGATTATCTACTGCTTCTTGACGCGGATGATACACTCTGGGAGAGTGCGCTTTTCTTTGAAAGAACGGAGCATGATTTCCTCTGCCTTATGACAGCACTTGGCTCATCCGAGGAAGAGGTACGACGGACAGTTCACAAAAAGGATGTTGAAAGACTATCTATAACTGGCTATGGTGCAAAACCTTATATGGATACTCTCAGCTTGATAATGCTTGATCTTGTGCCGGAAGCGCCATCCTGGGCATTGACTGCCCTGGATGATATTGGGAAGAATCTTCTCGGTCATCCTGTAATTCTGCAACCTTATGTGCTCAACACTCTTATTGATGTGAAAGATCTTCCACTGAAAACAATGGTATATACAATGGGCGAGAAGGATCATCAGACAGATAAGTTCGAAAGGTCGGGACTGAGCAGATACGTTGACGAGCTCAGGATCGTACACAGAAAGAGTGTTAACGCACTACGTGATATTCTTACGGATGCCGATGTCATGCCCGGTAACTGCATGGTCGTGGGCAACAGTCCTAGGTCCGATATTAATCCTGCCCTTTCTCTAGGTGCAGTTGCTGTGCATGTATTGAGAGATCGAACCTGGGCAGCGGAAAGGGAGGATTTTACAGATCCGGGTATGGTAATAACCATCAGAAGTTTCGAAGAGCTACCGGATATCCTTTGTAATTTCCTTGATAGCAATAATATACAGATTGAGAAGAATAGATAATTCCGATTGGAGGCATCATTCATGAACCTTTTAGATGCATTGGATTTGAAACTGATTGTTATTTCTCCGGATGTTTCTGATAAAGAAGAAGTACTCAGGAAGATCGCTGATACAGTCAGTAAAGATGACAGGATCAAAGACACAACTTCCGATATTATCTTCGATGCGTTATCTGAACGGGAATCGCTGGGATCAACCGGATTCGGGAATGGAATAGCCATTCCGCATTGCAGGATTGCAGATTTAGACGTTTTTCTCATCGGATTACTGATTTCAGACAAGGGCATTGATTTCGATTCGATCGACGGGGAAAACGCACGGATATTTCCCTTTATTATCGGTCCCGAAGCGAAACCAAAGGACTACCTGAAACTGCTGTCTGCGATTTCCCAGATGCTGAGGAAAGACAGCTTCAGAAAGGAACTACTATCATCACACTCCCCGGAAGAGATATACAAATTCATTAAGGCTTACACACTCCCCGAAGATGAGAAACCTCCTAGACGACCGGGAATGAAGATGATGCATGTCTTTATTCAGAATGAGGATCTGTTCGATGATCTATTGCGGGTTTTTGCCGGATCCGAGTCCACATCGGCATTGATCCTTGAAACTCATGAATCAACGGACTATCTGATGAATACTCCGCTTTTCGCTGAATTCTGGAACACGAACGTTCAGCACTTCAACAGGATGATCGTAGCAGTAATAAGAGATGAATTAGTTAACTCAACTGTAAGAAATATCGAATATATATGTGGAAAGCTTTCCGAGAGAGATGATATATTGATTACTGTCACTGATCTCCACTATGTCCTCGGTTCTCTCGGATTGTAGGTTCAGTTCCATTGACTGCTGACATTCCAGTAATAGCTGTAATCGGTGTCTCTACGATATTAGCTATCTATTTTGGCAAGACAGCACGTAAAGCGGGTCTCCCCTCTCTTATCGGCTATATGATCCTCGGTACTGTCATGGGAACTTCACTGCTTTCTCTCATCAACGATAACTCATTGAATCAGCTGCAGTTCATTACGGATATCGCACTTGGTTTTGTAGCCTTCATTATAGGTTCGGAATTGAATCTCAAGATACTCAGACGTCTTGGAAAAGGAATTGTTCTAATAATACTGGCAGAGTCTTTTGCTGCATTCTTCCTCGTTGCTTCCGCTGTATACCTCCTGACTGGAGACGTTCCCATGGCTCTTGTATTCGGAGCTCTTGCGCCTGCCAGCGCACCTGCCGGAACCGTCGCAGTTATCCATGAGTACAAAGCCAAAGGTAATTTAACAAAGGCTCTGTACGCTGTTGTAGGTTTTGATGACGGTCTTGCAGTAATTATCTTCGGTTTTTCTGCCGCTCTTGCAGCCAGAATGCTTAGAACCGAGGCCTCTGCAGTTTCAATCGGATTTGTATCCAGCCTCTTAGAACCGATGAAGGAACTGGGATTCAGTCTGTGTGTGGGTATAATTCTCGGTTTCATCTTTTCAGCGCTCGCAAGAAAACTCAAACCGCTCATAGAACTTCCTTCGCTGATATTCGGTTTTATTGCTCTGTCGATCGGCCTCTGCATAAAGTTCGATCTTTCGTTGATCCTCACCAATATGATGCTTGGTCTAGTACTGGCAAACACTGCATCTACAAGTTCTGTTAGAAGTATTGTAGGTCAGCTCAAGAATTACATGCCTCTTATCTTCATACTCTTCTTCTTCCTGGCAGGGGCACATCTCAATATCTCAGCTCTTCCTGCTCTGGGAGTTCTTGGTATTGTCTACATGATCGCAAGGGCAGCCGGACTTATGGGAGGAGCCTGGCTGGGGGCGGTCCTGGGTAAGTCCGAGAGCAAGATAAAGAAGTATCTGGGATTGGGTATCCTTTCGCAGGCTGGTGTTGCAATCGGTCTGTCGCTGATGGTTCGCCATATGTTCGCGGAGATAGGCACACCTCACGCCCTCGAGATCGGAGCAACGGTCATTACAACTATTACTGCAACCAGCATCGTATTCGAGATCATCGGTCCGATCTGTGCGAAATTCGCGCTTAAGAGAGCCGGAGAAATCCCGGACGACTAACCCGCGGATCTCCGGAATCCGTAGTTCCCATCCAGGTAAACAGTCCCGTTTCAACTTCTCTGTCAAGAATACTTCTTCCGCTCAGATCGAAAATTCGCAGTCTGACGGGAGAAGGGCTGGTCTTTCATCCGCCACAGCTGCATATCTACATCGATGGGGGTGGATACCCATGAAAAAACATCTGATTCCTGCTCTGATCATCACTGCTGTAGCATTTCCGGATTCCGCATCACAGACCGAATGGCACGGAGGTCCTGGAGTTCCTGGTCCTGTTACCGACTGGGGAGTTTTCTTTGCAAATGCCCTGGGGTTGAACTGGAATGGCTCTCAGGACGAGTTGTATCTCGGATTCGGAGTGATTGATCCTGTTGGGCATACTGTAGCATCTGATTATCAGGGCACCATGTTCGTATACTCCTCCGATATCGATAGTGACGGAGACATGGATATTCTTGGTTCGGCCTACAGCGAAGGAAACATCTCCTGGTGGGAGAATTCAGATACATCTCCGGGATTGTTCATAACGCAGAACGTTATCACCGATGATTTCATCTACGCAGCTGGAGTTCATGCAGCTGATATCGATGGTGATGAAGATATGGATGTACTTGGGGCTGCTGCGTTTGACAATGAAATAGCCTGGTGGCGGAACATCGATGGGGCTGGAACCATTTGGCAGAAGATTACCGTCGATGATGATTTTCAGTCCGCCTGGTCAGTGTACGCTGCGGATACGGACGGTGACGGGGACATGGATATCCTTGGGGCGGCCCATCAGGGTGACATCACCTCATGGTGGGAAAACACTGACAGTATCGGGAACTCCTGGACGGAACATGTTGTGGATCCTTCTTTCGACGGATCCTGTTCCGTGAGGGCTGATGATCTGGACGGTGATGGTGATCTGGACATACTCGGCGCGGGCCGTATGGCCGATGAGATAGTATGGTGGGAGAACACCGATGGAATCGGAACATCGTGGATAAAGAACACTATTTCATCATCCTTTGATGGCGCGTGTTCTGCCTATTCATGTGATATGGACAGCGATGGAGACGCGGACGTTATCGGAGCAGCGTATAACGCAAACGCTATCATCTGGTGGGAGAACACCGGTGGTGCAGGTATCAGCTGGGACGAGCATCCGGTTGACACTCTGTTCGAAGGTGCTTTTTCGGTGTCCGCCTTCGATGTTGATAATGACGGCTGCATGGATCTGATCGGTGCGGCACAGGATGACAACGAAGTGGCCTGGTTCAGGAACAGCGACGGTTCCGGAACGGTCTGGGTCCGGCATGTTGTTGATGATTCATTCGCGTTCGCTTCGTGTGTGACTTCCGCAGACCTCAACGATGACGGTCTTCCCGATATTGCAGGCGCGTCGTTCGGGGAGAATGAGATAACCTGGTGGCAGGTAACCGACCACGCCGAAGAGGGTTCCCTTATATCAAGCATTCTGGATTCCGGCACTGAAGCTGACTGGGAAACCATAGTATGGAATTCCATTGTTCCTGCAGGCACAGGAGTATGCTTCCAGGTTCGAACATCAGACGACTTCGGCAATATGGGTATCTGGTCGGATACGATTCCAAATCCCGGTAACCTGGACCCTTACGCATACGACGGAGACCGTTACATCCAGTACAGGGCGATCCTTCAGACTGAAGATCCGGCTACCACACCATTCCTTCAGGACATAACCGTTTAATGGAACCCCCTGGGTATACAGGGAGGTTTTCCTGGAAGCACTCTGTCTTTAACCGGTCCTTTTCCCAATCCCGGTTCCGGAGGTATCACCTTTGGAGTTGTACTTGCCGAACCGATGGATCTTCAACTTGAAATCTTCGATATCTCCGGCAGACTTACAGCTATTGCAGCAAGCGGAGAGTACCCGGCCGGGGAGCATGAATTCAGTGTCTCCGGATTATCAACAGGGGTATACTTCGCACGGATTCATACGGAAAATTTCACAGACTGCAGGCGTTTCGCAGTGGTACGCTGACAGAAGACCTCAGATCTTAACCAGTCTGCAGCTTTCTGTACTGAAACTGTCGGACACAACCACGAAATAGACACCGGAAGGGATCGGATCTCCCGAGTCCGTAGTTCCCATCCAGGTAAACAGTCCCGTTTCAACTTCTCTGTCAAGAATACTTCTTCCGCTCAGATCGAAAATTCGCAGTCTGGCAGGAGAAGGGCTGGTTATGCTCAGAACAACAGACCCTCTGAAAGGATTCCTCCCGGCAAGGGATACTGACAGCTGATTCAAGTTTGAAGCGGGAGGACCTGAAATTCCCACCGGGTCGGGTGTACATGCCCAGAGATCCCATTGAAGATCCGTATCCCTTCTTCCATAGACCGCCCAGAGCTCGGTATCTGACCATATCAGGGAAGCATCATCAACCGCATCTTCCGTCAGGGCAGTGTAGTATCCCTGCCATCCTCCGATTGTATATGTGTTGCAATGCAGTTCACTTGTGCCAAAGGTCCACATGACTGTAACATCGCCTGATGGAGATGATGCTATTGAAGGCCTTGCGCATCCACCTGAAGATGAAACGATTTCAGGTGTTGTCCATCCGCTTACGGATCCGTGGGAGCAGAGGATCGCTCCGTTGTCATCCTGCCATGCAACCCAGTATTCACTTCCATCGCTGGTGATAGATGCGTACCGGCTGTTCTCGGTACTTGATGAGATCACTGTCTCGGCTCCGAACGGTCCGGAGTCCGGGGCATCACGGAAACAGATGACCCAGTTACCATCACGTCTTGCATGATAGACAACACCAAAACCGTCACCTGCATAAGCGACATCGGGGTAACGCTCCTCACCATCCTCTTCGGATACCGTGTTAACCGTCGACCAGCCGGATCCGGTCCAGAAGACACCTTCAATATCCGTGGAGGCATTCTGCCATTTCTGCCATACCAGCCAGGTATAGCCGTTGCCCCCATCCATTGCCGGCTCTACCTCAAATGGATCACCATTTGTCAGTATCGTCTCGTTAACCCAGGATGATCCGCTCCAGCTGGATACGTATATATCGTAGCCTTCATGATTGTTCTGCATGCTCTGCCATGCGGTCCAGACATTTCCCTGGCCATCGCCGCCCACAGTCGGATGCCAGTCCCAGTATTCATGGTCGCATACATCAATGGGCCCGGACCATGAATCATTATCGAAATGAGTTGCGATAATATTGGCCCTCACAGGATCGGAGGATCCGCAGACGGCGAAGATCTCCCCTGAAGAGGGATCGAAATACGTGTCCACTCTCCCCTGAGTATGGAGCCCGTCGGTAATATCGTAGGACAGCCAGCTGTCCGACCCGGTCGGACCTGTCACCGAACCGTTGATGGATGCGAAGTTCCCGGTTCCAATCCTGGGTCTGAGAGTCGGATCTCCCAGCAGTACGCCTCCATCCTCCATACCCATATTGGCCGCCTGCCATGCTTTAAAGGCAGTACCAAGGCAGTTGCCAGAAGCGAGTGAAAGGTAATATTCCTGAAAATCGTTGGTGTAATCAACCTTGGTCTGGGCAAGTGCCGCAAGGCCGTAGGAATTATCCCAGATGTAGATATTGGCCAGGTTGTCGATCTCCGTCCATCGGCCATTTGAACAGCAGTTAAGGACGTAGAAGAACGCGTTCGGGTCCAGGGGAGGAACTTCAAAGCTGTTAAGTGTACCGGCTCCCTCCGGAGGTGCGCCCGTGTGGAAGCTGCTGCCCCATGGGCTGGAGTGGGAGATGAGATGTACCCATTCGTACCCGCTGAGGAGTTCCGCCTTGAAATCGTCCGCATTCGTACCTGAAGGATTGCTCTTGGTTACAACGGTTGAGTAGAGATTATGGAGGTATCCGGTAAGCCCGGTAAATGCTTCCTCGTAGGCGAGGGCTCTGTCCGGAAGGGTGAGGGCTCCTGTCCGGTAAGCATGGTTCCTGGCGAAGTAATCGTTAAGAAGGTTCGCGGCACCACCGAAAGTAATGTATGTGGGAGTCAGCCTTCCAACCCATATCTCGGGCGCTCCATTGCTGTACGATTCGTAAAGACCATCGTCATCGTAATCGTTCCATGTGCCGTTCATATCCATCAGGAAAACATCGACAGGATATTCACCATACCCCGAATCCACCCAGCCGGTGGGTATATCCCCTATGCAGATCGCTCCCACAAGGTCCCCGCCTGCATACTCCGCCTGAAGGTCGGTCCTGATATCTGCAGCGCTGCCGCCCGATATCAGCCAGACTTCAACATCGTAACCGTCGTTAACCAGATCGGACTGAAAGGTCGAAAGTGCGGAGCTGATATCCGTACTTATATCTTCCTCGACAAGAAGAATCACTTTCTCAGCTTCCGATCCGACAGCTACAGCGGCAACAGTCCTGCTGTAAGGTCCTCTTTCCCTTGAAAGCTGCATCCTTTCGGAGGTGGACATGGGCACACGGCCCCTCGGATCCATATACTGAATAGGTATACCCTCGGGAACTGCTAGTCCTGTGGATGCCCATGCAACGGTTATGATCAACGCAATAATAAGTCGGTTCATTCTGGTCTCCTATCCAAGTGATCCTATTTCTGCTTCAACAGCTTCCAGTATTTCACAAGATTTGACAACTTGTGCCATCCTGGTGTGATCGGGATACAGGGGCCTGTCCTCTCCAAGATGGTCTACATGTTTTCTGATAACTTCGTATGCTGCGTGTACGCCCTTTCCAGGTTTATGATCCCTCTGGTCGAGGCCATCCGCAGCAGAGATCAATTCGATTCCAAGTATTCCATAAGCGTTTTCAAGTATCTGTTGATTCTGGATAGCGGTATTCATTCCCATGCTGACAAAATCCTCCTGATCAGCGGCGGCCGGAATGGATGCGCAGGCTGAGGGGGTTGAAAGGGCTCTCTGCTCGACAATAAGCATTCCAGCGGTGTACTGGCTGAGCATATGTCCGCTGTACAGACCCGGCTTCTCAGCAAGGAAAGGGGTCAGTCCGACTGAAAGAGCCGGGTTGAGTATTCTATTAAGTCTTCTCTCGGACATTACCGAAACCATTGTTACGGCAATACCCATCATATCCATCGGAAGCGATACAGGTGTACCCTGGAAATTGGCTCCGGTCAGAACCAGATCCTCTTCAGGGAAGAAAACAGGATTGTCTCCAACACCATTCAGTTCGATCTCAACCTGGCTCCTTGCATAAGCAAGTGCATCGTGAGCCGCTCCGATAACCTGAGGAGTGCTCCTCATGGAATATGCATCCTGGACTTTCTTCTTGCCGCCTTTGAGGAGATCACTTCCCTCAATGCATTTCATCAGCGCATTCGAGGTTCGGACGGCACCTGAGAACCCCCTGGCGCTGTGCAGTTTTGCATTGTACGGTTTAAGATTTGCTGTCAATGCCTCAAGGCTCATGGCTGCCGCGATTTCGGCCTGCTTAAGCCAGCGGTTCATATCGTAAAGATGGATCGTATTCATGGAATTCAGAACATTCGAACCGTTTATCATCGCGAGGCCGTCCCGTGCATGGAGGATCTCAGGTTTCAGTCCAGCCCTCTTCAATGCCTCGCCACCTGAAAGGAGTTCACCATTGTAGAATGCTTCCCCTTCTCCTATGACGACAAGCGCTATCTGGGACATAGGAGCAAGATCCCCACATGCTCCCACAGAACCTTTCTGACATACGAATGGTGTAACGCCCTTATTCAGCAGATTCACAAGCATCTGAGTTATTTCAAGCCTCATTGCCGAATGCCCCTTTGCATGAACATTAATCCTTGAGGCCATTGCTCCGCGGACATACTCGATCGGCGCAGGCTCTCCGATTCCGGCGGCATGGTTGTACACCAGATATTTCTGGAACTGCTTCACTTCCTCGTCATTGAGAAGGGTCTCAGAGAACTCTCCGATACCGGTATTGACACCGTACATGATCTCATTTTTGTCCAGCTTGTCCTGGATCATTCCACGACAGAATCTGATCCTGTCTTCAGCCGCGGAAGACAGCTCAACTGCCTCACCATGACGGGCAATTCTTACGAGTTTTTCGATAGTCAGACCGGTTCCATCGAGGATTATTGACATTTGATCCTTTCGGGGGGAGTGGCGCGACAGAAATTACATTCCATCGAATATACAACAACGGGGACGTACCACACTTCTTCAACTTATTTGACCTGTTAATTATATAATATACTCAATATAAAGCTATAAAAGATATTTATCTTGAGAATATTTAATATTGCATATTTCTGATGCATTTCATAATTTATCCCGCCGGACTCTACTTCTGAAAATGGAAATGCAGTTTGACAAATTGAGTTCCCCTGAGATATTCAAAGAAGTAATAATAAATAGGAGGAAGGAGTATTTCCATGGACAATGATCTGCAATCGGTGGAATTCAGCGAAGGCAATCGGAAAACAGGTATGCTCATCATCACCGATGTTGGAAGTACCACTACAAAAGCGCTTCTACTGACAAGATCCGATGACAACAGACTTCATTTCGTAGACAGCGTTGATGTTCCCACCACAGTGGAAAAACCCTTTGAGGATGTCTGTATCGGAGTTGCAAGAGCTATCAAGGAACTGGAATCCCGAACAGGGGAAAACCTTTCACGCGGTAAGGGTATGCCCTCTGTACCCTATCTGTCAACCAGTTCAGCCGGAGGTGGTCTGCAGATGATCGTTTTTGGTCTCACTTCAGTTGAGACGGGCAGAATCGCTGAGAACACCGCAAGCAACGCGGGGGGAGTCATTCTTAGAATGATCTCCATAGATGATAACCTTCAGGCAGTAGAGAAAATGCAGGCCATCCAGAATCTTCACCCGGACATGATAATGCTTGCAGGTGGAACTGATGGAGGCGCCGTTGCGGGAGTAGTGAGACTGGCTGAATTGCTGACCCTTTCCAGACCTCAGCCGAAATTCCGGCAGACAATGAAAATACCCCTTATTTTCTGCGGTAATACTGAAGCAAGAACATTCGTGAGTAAAGTCCTTGAAGATAGCTTCGATATCCATATCGTTGACAATGTGCGCCCCTCACTGACCGAATTAAACACGGAGCCCGCAAGAAACGAGGTGCACAGGCTTTTCATGGAAAATGTCATGGAAAGGGCTCCCGGTTATTCGGAGCTTAAGAATTATGTGGTTGCGGACATTCTGCCAACACCGTCCGGAGTCGAGAATATTCTAAGGCTGTACAGCAAGCATGTTGGGAAAAGCCTGCTTCTGATGGATATGGGAGGTGCCACAACCGACATCTTCTCCTGCATAACAGGTGAATACTCACGAACGGTCGCAGCCAACACCGGTATGAGCTATTCCATAGCCAATGTGCTTTCGAAGGCAGGAATCGAAAATTTAATGAAACATCTGCCTGAAGGATTCGATGAGGATAGAGTCCGCGACTATATCTACAATAAAACTATATACCCGACATACGTTCCTGCGAATGAGTCAGAAGTACTTGTCGAACAGGCTGCAGCTATCTGTGGTGTAAAATCTTCCTGGATGGAGCACATAGAAACATGCTATGAGATCAGCAGGATTGGATTCCTCGACAGGCTGAAATCCCGTAACAGGAAGATGTTTGAGGAAACATTCATTACTTCCACAGAAGAGTCATTCCAGCTCTCGGATATAGAAATCATAGTAGGTTCAGGCGGAATAATTGCCCATTCGGATAAGAGCAGGGCTTTCTGGATTCTTGCAGAGGGATTCAAACCCCCCGGGATAACAAAGCTTGCGGTTGACAGAAATTTCAGAAGCCCGCACCTCGGCGTTCTTTCAGAAATAGACCCCGAGGCTGCGCTGTATCTCTTCCTTGAAGAGTGCCTTGAGGATATCGGATGGACCATCTCCCCCTTCGGGAAGATCAGTGAAGGAGCTAAAGTACTGAAGGTCAGGGACGGTAATACCGGTAAATCCTGGAAACTCTCCGGCGGTGACCTGTTATTCCTGAACTCCGGAGGAAACCTGGAATTCATACTTGATGATAAAGTCTCACTAGGTAATTGTACTAACCATCTTAATACTGAACTGCCGGTTCTGATCGACTGCAGGGGACACGGAAATATTGAGGCTGAAAAAACTCTTACGTCCTCTGGAATCCCTGAATTCACCCATGAAGTGAGCGAATTTGTCCATTCTATACGCCCGGAGCACGGTAAGCTGGTAACTGGCGAATGGGAAATGGAATACAGGCTTCCCTACAAGGGAGATCTGTTTGTAAAGATGGGGGATGCTGTTGAACATGGAACCGTACTGGGGGAAAACAGGTTCGATCCTCCAAGATTGTATATAGTGGACCTGAATAAAATACCCGGATATGACAGGCATTTATCCCCGGAGGAAATTCGCAGCGGTCTCCTGATCAAAGCTGGAGACAAAATCAAACTCAATGCTCCGCTTTACAAAGTTCACAGGAAGGGCATCCAGGGCTTCGATTTCACATTCCAGTCACCGGTCAGGGGAAGGGTAACGAAGATCGAGAAAACCGGTATTATTATTTTGAGAGAAATACAGGACTACGATGAGAAACCACATGTGATCGATATAGCAGGACCTCTTGATATGAAACCCAGACACATCAGGGGATACATAAAAGTTGGTCTTGACAGATTTGTGGAAGCTGGTCAGGTCATCGCCTCAGATATATCGCATGGGAAAGCAGTAACCGTAAAATCACCCACCAGCGGAGTACTGAAGGAGATTGACACCAGAAAAGGCACTGTAACCGTTCAATACGACATTAACCCGGTACAGATGTTCTGCCACGTTTCGGGCACCGTCTCTGAAATACTTCCCGACCATATGGTACGCGTGAAGGGGAAAGGGACAAGGCTGAACGGAGTGATAGGTTTCGGAGGAGATAACAGCGGAATACTTGAACGGATCGACTCAGATGGAATTGGTCAGTTTAAGGAGAATTGCATCGCTTTCTCGACTGTTCCGATCGACCTTGAATTCCTGAAACTTGCTTCGGAAGCTGGAGTATCCGGAATCATCGCTCCATCAATACCTGCTTCCGACTGGGTCCGTTACTATGGGGAGGAACTGGGCGTAGCTATTACAGGTGATGAGGAAATACCTTTCACTCTTATACTGACATCGGGTTTCGGGAATTTCGAGATGAACGAGGAATGTGCTGAATTCCTTGATAAATCCATTGGAGAATACGCAGGTATATCCGGAAGGACACAGATCAGAGCCGGTGTCACAAGACCAATGGTAATAGTATGAGTGCAACACCGAGCAGAACAGTTAATAAGTCAATCTGTGTAACGAATTGCTTTCCATTCAGCCATAAATGCTCAAATGCAAGACCTGACCCTATTTGCGGTTGAATATCACATAGATGCAGGGTTCTACAACAAGTGTCAGTACAGTGGCTACGAAAAGTCCGCCTATTACCGTTACCGCCATCGGCGCCCATGTCTCGGCTCCCTCACCGACACCAAGAGCAAGCGGGAACATCGCCAGTATGGTAGTTGCCGCAGTCATGATAATAGGTCTCATTCTGGTAGTGGAAGCTTCAACGATCGCGACCTTGATCTCCTTTCCGGACCTCCGGAGCTGATTCGCGTAATCCACCATAACAATACCATTGTTAACCACTATTCCGGCAAGCATAAGCATTCCAATGATCGCCATGACCGACAGGGGTGTTGAGGTTACGAACAATCCCAGTGCTACACCGATGAAGGCAAGGGGCAATGTGAAAATAATTATGAAGGGTTCAAGGAACGATTCGAACTGCCCGGCCATAACCATATAAACAAGAGCCGCAGCAACCATTATAGCTATCCCAAGGTACATGAAGGTTTCCTTCTGATCCTCCATCTCACCGCCCATCTCATACCTGAATCCGGTTGTATCGATCTCTTTAAGCATTGCTGTAACATCCCCTGATACTTCGCCCAGGGATCTTCCGGATACATCACAGGAAATCGTAACCATTCTTGCCTGGTTCTTCCTTGAAATCGTATTCGATACCACCCTCTGATCAAGTGTACCCATCGATATCAGAGGTCTCCCCAGAACGGAGGCGTATTCCAGGTCTTCCCTTGAATCCCTCAGGTTCTCGGGGTACCTGACGAAGATATTGTACTCATCATCATCTTCGCGATATATACTCGCGCGGGATCCCTGGAAGCTGTACCTGACATCCATTGCCAGCTGGGACTGTGTCATACCAAGAAGCGACAGTCTTACGGGATCAGGAACGAAAGAGTATTCCGGAATGAGTTCCTGCATTGATGTTCTGGCATCTTTGACACCATCTATCTGCGCCATGGCATCCTTTATCTCCTCGGCTTTTTCGTACAGAAGATCCAGATCATCACCGTATAGAGTAATTTCTATCGCTGCGGTTGCGAACAGTGACATACCTCCTTCCGTCGAATACTCGATTCCGGGCATGTTACTCAAAACATCTCTTATCCTGTCCTGATACTCGAACATGGAAGTGCTCCGCTGACTCGAAGGAGTCAAACGTATCCTCAGCATGGCTGCATTGGAACCGCTGGCGCCGAAAATCGCCATGACTCCCTCGGCTTCCCCGACGGTGACGAACAACGCAAGCAGATCTTCCGGAGCAACAATAGCTTTTATGGAATCCTCCAGCGCTCTCACCGCTTCATCGGTTGTCCCGAGACTCGTACCAATAGGCTCCTGCACATCCATCATCATAAATCCATCATCGGACTCCGGGAAGAAATCGGATGGAAGCATACCTACCATGACAATTGCCAGAATGAACGCAGCAGCTGTTGAGATCAGAACGAACTTTTTGTGATCCACCGCCCAGGAAACCAGCCGGTTGTATTTCTTTTCAAAACTGTCGATCATCCTGCCGATCCAACCTGAAATACTCCCCGGCTTGAATACAGGGACAAGGTTCTTCGTCCATGAAGAGATCAACGGAACCAGGCTCAAAGCCACAAAGAGAGATATGGTGAGACTGAATGTGATCGTCAGAACCATTTCCTTAAAAAGTTCACCCGCTATACCCGGAACGAACAGGATGGGAATAAAGACTGCAAGGGTTGTCAGTGTTGAAGCTGTTATTGCATTGGATACTTCAAGTGCTCCGTTGACAGCCGAGTCTCTCGGAGATTCACCATCCTCCCTGTGTCTGAAGATATTTTCAAGCACTACGATAGCGTTGTCCACAAGCAAACCTATAGCAAGAGCGAGTCCAGCCAGAGATATCATGTTCAGCTGCACATCGGTGAAATGCATCACTGCAAAGGTCACAAAAACGGAGATGGGTATGGATATTCCCGCGATAGACGAGCTCTTCCAGGATCTGAGGAAGAACAGCAGTACAAGAAAAGCCAGAAAGCATGCCTGCAGGGCTGTTGTTCCCAGATTGTTAATGGACTGTGCTATGAATTCAGACTGGTCAAATAGAATAACCGGTGTGAGAATATTTCCATAATCCTCCGAAATCTCATCCAGCTGATTACGAATTCTTGCACACACGTTAACGGTATTGGCATCCGATCTTTTGTTCATATACATCGATACAGATGGTCGTCCATTGAATCGAACGTACTGCAGCTCATCCGCTTGACCATCCTGAACCGATGCTACATCTCTGAGCAGAACAGGAGACCCGGCATGTACACCAACAACAAGTTGTTCTATCTCCTCGATACTGTGGAAGGCGGATTCGACCCTGATGCTCATGTTCATTCCGCCGGCATCGATCCTTCCGGCGGGAGTGTTGTTTCGGACAGAACCCAGAACTCCTACGACTTGAGATATGGTAATTCCAGCATCCGCAAGAGCCGAAGGATCCACTTCAACGTTTATCTGTCTTTCACGACCACCCGCTGTTACGGCAGAGCCCACACCATCCAGTCTGCTGAAAAGAGGTTCGATCTCCTCCATGATAAGCGTCCTGAGATCGAAGTCGTTAAGTACTTCGCTGCTGAAACCAACGTACAGAACCGGCTGCATACTTGGATCAAGCGCGAATACCAGAGGGTCACTGGCATCTTCGGGCAGAAGCGCCTCGAACATATCGAGCTGCCTTCTGACATCGGTCTCAGCCTGATTTAGGCTGTGTCCCCAGTTGAATTCAGCCGTTACGATACTGATCCCCGCTCGAGAAGTAGATGAGACTTTCTTGACATTGGATACCCTGGCAAGCGCCTGTTCAAGGGGATCTGTGACAAGATTCTCCATTTCCTCGGGTCCTGCGCCTTCCATGGAACTCATCACCATTATCATTGGAAATTCCATATCCGGATACATATCAACACCAAGCTGTGTAAGACCGAATATTCCCGTACCCAGTATGGCAATGAAGACCATCAGGAATGCGATACGTCTTTTAACGGATAATTCCGGAAGTCTCATCGGTTCACTACTTCCACACTGGATCCATCCTGAATCATCGTCTGACCTGCGACAACAAGAGATTCTCCGAAATTAAGCCCTTCTGTTATCTGTACCATTCCTTCACTTGAGATTCCAACCTGAACATCCTTTACAACAGCTTCACCGTTTTCAATAACCACTACCTGGTAACCTGAATGGGTTCTCCTGAGTGCACTTTCACTAACAGCTACGGAGTTCTCGAATGTTACAGTCAGAACGGCGACTCTGCCGGCCATTCCGGGTCTGAGCCTTCCTCCGGTTTCATCAAATCTGACTTCTACGGGAACCAGTCCACTGATCTGATCAACGGTTGATGACGCGGATGTAACCACCCCGGGGAAGGATTCATTATCCAGGGAGCTGACGGTTATGTATGCCGGAAGGCCGGGTTTCAGATCGAGAAGATTCTCTTCCGGAAGAAGTACCCTGGCAACAATGACGGAGTTGTTGGAGATGGAGATCAGTGGAGTGTTGGCGGATGAATTGCCTTCACGTGCCCATATTCTGCCGATCTCGCCATCAAAAGGTGCCGTTATCCATGAATTATCTCTATTTGTTCTTGCCTGAGTATAACCGGCTCTGGCCTGACTCAGCTGGGCCTGGGTCGCTTCAAGAGATGCAAGAGCGCCCTCAAGCTGCTGCTCGCTTGCAGCTCCGGCTTCGTAAAGTGACTGCATCCTTCTATAATTACTTAACGCATTATCCACATTTGCCTGTGCAGCACTGATTCCGGCGA
This sequence comes from Candidatus Aegiribacteria sp., assembly GCA_030610085.1. Lineage (GTDB taxonomy): Bacteria > Fermentibacterota > Fermentibacteria > Fermentibacterales > JCC-6 > Aegiribacteria. The sequence goes on along the minus strand of JAUWSL010000013.1, from coordinate 214 downwards.
CAGCACTAGCTGTACCTGCACTGGCCTGCTGATCGGTATTCAGTCTTACGAGCCGCTGTCCCGCGGTAACGCTGTCACCCTCGGAAACGAGTACTTCTTCCACTTTTCCAGGCATAAGAGCATAAATAAGAGCTTCCTCAAGCCCTTCAACCCTTGCGCTGGCGTAGGCGATACTAGAGATATCGAAAGGTTCTACGACTTCCACGGACACCCG
>JAUWSL010000037.1 GCA_030610085.1 Candidatus Aegiribacteria sp. | reverse complement strand
CTGTGGCCATGCCTTGAAGAGCATGGTGTGCAGTATGTTGTAGTTGACAACTACCTCCCTCTGCTCAGGCCGCACCTTTCAAATCGGTGGAGAAGAACTCCTGACGGTGATGACTGGCAGTTGATCGACCCTCCGGTTTTTCTCAGAGAGGTTTACCGAAGCGACTCCGGCAGATCCATCGTATACGAGATGGCGGAGCCGGTACCTGAAGGATTCATGCACACCGACAGCCTGCCAAGGAATAATATGCGGGCTCTTCCACCCCTTGGGATACCCTGGTAAACAGCCTGTCTTTTAATTCAGGATTGTGAATTTTACTGTTTCAGATGGAATATGGAGAATTGTGATCCTCAGTTAAAACTGAAATCCTTATCTCTTATGATTCTCGTGCACACTTCAGCTACTTCAGGGTCGTAAAGTATACCGGAGTTCTGAGTGATCACTTCAATGGCATTTTCAATTCCGGAGCTGGATCTGTAGGGCCGGTGCGATGTCATGGATTCTATGACATCTGCAACTGCAATGATCCTTGCCTCAATCAGGATTTCGTCACCCTTGAGTCCTTTTGGATAACCCGAACCGTCATACAATTCCTGATGCTGCAGTATCACATCAGCTACAGGCCAGGGAAATTCTACATTCGACAGAATATCATACCCTGTCTGCGGATGCGTCCGTACAATTTCCTGTTCGAGTTCGGTTAACCTTCCAGGTCTTGAGAGGATCTCCTGCGGTATGCTGATCTTGCCGATATCATGAACAAGAGAGATCATGTATACCGCTTCAACTCTGTCCTCAGAGAAGCCCATCTCAATCGCTATCTGTTTTGCAAGTTCCGCAACTCTCAGCTGATGTCCTGATGTATAGGGATCCTTCGATTCGATTATCTTCGAGAGAGTGTGAATGGTTCCTTCCACACTCATTTTCAGTTCCTTCATGCTATGCTGAAGCTCAAGAGTGCGATCCTTTACACGTTGTTCCAGGAGATGCTCCTGAGCCACCAGCTGGCTTTCAACAAGCTTTCGGTCATTAATTTCTCGATAAAGTTCTACATTTTTCAGATAGTACAGTTCCGCTTCTTTCTCCTTCTGTTCAGTTTCGTACCTGATCTGAAGCTTGGCGATTGTTTCAGCGCTCTTTTCGCTGAAGATATCATGGATCAGGGAACTGTACTTCTTGAAGTACAGAAAAGCCATCTCATAATCACACATTGCTCTGTAAAGATTGGAAAGCTCCCGGTAGCAGTCAGATTCATAGATTCTGGTTCCGATCCTGATGGATATCTGCAAGCTCCTCTCAAGGTATTTGAGAGCGTCCTTATGTTTTCCAAGAAGGATCATGATGTGGCCTATCAACATGCAATTGTTGGCTATACCTTCTTCATCCTTCAGTTCCTCTACGATAGACAGTGAATTTCTGTAGTGCTCAAGGGCCTGATCGTACTTCCCCTGCTTCACAAGGATATCTCCAATATTGCTGTATGAAGTAGATATGCCTCGTCTGTCGCTGAGATCTTCCTTCAGTTTCAAAGATCTGTTGTGGTAATCCAGAGCTCCTTCCAGATCACCCTTTTCCATAATAAGGATCCCCATGTTATTGTAAGACATGGCCAGTCCGGGCAGATCTTCTGTTTCTTCCCGTATACTGATGGCTCTCAGATAATACTCCTCTGCTCTTTCCAGGTTGTTTCGCTTGCGGAAAATAATGCCGATGCTGTTCAGAGCATTAGCGATACGGTTTCTCTCATCGATCTCTTCGAATATCGCCAGCGCTTTCAGATGTTGATCGATCGCAAGATCGAATCTGCTCTGAGAGCCGAATACGACGCCGATATTCGAGAATATCGTTGCCATACCCAGCTTATCATCAAGTTCGGTGTAGATGTCCTGAGCGAATTTGAAATATTTCATGCTTTCAAAATATTTACTTCTGGTTTCGTGCGAAATACCCATAAGGCGATTACTGTCTGCCTCACCTTTCCTGTATTCCAACCTTTCCGAAAGAACAAGAGCTTCCATTGCATATGCTTCTGTTAACAGTGGCTTAGATCTGTAAAGCATCATACCAAGCTCATTCAGTAAATCAACTCTTGCCCGTCCGGTTTCACCGGAAGGAGATCTGAAACGCATCTTTTTAAGCCTGCGTTTGAGGGCAGTTATTTCAGCTTTCAAGCGTTTGAACTCACTTGTCCGGGTGGGTTAAACAAAACTGAATCCTTTCTCACAAATCACTTTTTTACAGGCGCTGACGACATCACTGTCATATAGCACACCTTCATTTTTAGTTATTTCCTCTACCGCTAAATTCAAACCCAGAACTGCTCTGTAAGGGCGATGAGATGACATAGCCTCAATAACATCGGCAACACAGATGATACGTGCCTCTATGACGATTTCATCTGCCTTAAGACCCTGAGGGTAGCCTGACCCATCGACACGTTCATGATGTTCCAGGACAATTTCGGCGATCAACCAGGGAAAGTTTATTTGATTTAGAATACTATACCCTGCCTGAGGGTGGATCTGTATCATCCTCATCTCCAGATCGGTCAGGGTTCCGGGCTTACTCAGTATCTCCTGGGGCACGTTTATCTTCCCAACATCATGAACAAGAGACGCAATAAGCACAGCCTTAATACTTTTCTCGGGCAGTTCCATCTCTCTGGCTATTGCGGTGGCCAATTTCGCGACCCTGATCTGATGACCGGAAGTGTAAGGATCCCTGAGTTCCGTTATTTTAGATATAAGCACAACTGTTCCCTGGAAGCCGCGTTCTAACTTGTTATAACTGCTTTTAAGCTCGTTTGTTCGCTCGTTGATCAACTCCTCCAGCTTATCCTGATTCTGCCTTAATTCATCTTCAACATGCATTCTCTCCGATATCTCGTTCTGTAATTCAATATTCTTCAGCTTGTATATTTCAGCTTCCCTTTTCTTCCTTTCAGTTTCGAATCTGATCTGAAGCTGAATCATGTTTCTTGTGCTTTCCTCGTTGAATACTTTCTGTGAGAGATCACTGAATTCTCTGTAATATTCCAGTGCTCCTTTAAATTCTCCCATTTCTTCGCACAGGCTTGAAAGATTCTGGTACACCTGTATCTGACGATCGACCGCATCAGATTCTTTCGCTGTTTCGAGAGCCTGATCCAGATAGAGTCTGGCCTGTTTGAATCTTCCATGAATCGTGAGCAGTTTGCCTAAATTATTGCATGACTCTGCAAAACCGGTTTTATATTCTACCCGATCGAATATTTCATAAGCTTTCTTGAATTGCTTCTTCGCTGAAGCGTAGTCACACTGATGTTGCTGGATTATGCCGATATTGTTGCAGGATGATGCAATTCCAACTTCATCGTTTAATTCTGTGAAGGATTGCAGAGATCTTTCAATGAATTCAAGCGCCCTTTCATAGTTCTTATGATCCTGATAGATGCTGCTTATATTTCTAGTGGTGACAGCTATTCCATTCTGATCACCGATGTCCTCTCTTACAGCAAGGGATCTGAAATAGAATTTTAATGCTTTTTTATGTTCTCTACGCTTACCGAAAATGACGCCCATTGTATTAAGTGTGCTGGAAAGACCTGCTTTGTCACTGGTGTTTTCCCAAATCGAAAGAGCTTTTCTGCTGTATTCAAGCGCTTGCCGATATTCGGCTCTGTTCAAGTACGCAATGGCTTTGAGTTTATAACATCTCGCGTTGTTGATTTCAGCTTCTTGTTTCTGAGATTCAGCTATCGAGAGAGCCTGTTCAACAAGATCATTGGCTTCATCGGAATTGGTTGTGTTCAGAATTTCCGCAAGATCAACAAGTACTGTAATCTCTTCTTCGGATGACCTGGTGTCGGAATTTCGAATATCCGTAAGTTTCTTCTGAAGGACCTCAATATTACTGCTGATCCTCAGACCTCCCTTTTGGTAGAGCACAAAATAGAATATGAAGGAAAGTTAAACCTGATACGAATACTATATCATAGCAATAACTATTTTGTTATCAAGCCGGAATTCCAAACCCCTCCTTCGGCAGGCTTCCGCTTAGCTGGATTTTTTCTACTGAACCCGGTGCTCCCTTTCTATGTTATATCCTTGTATAGCCCTTTTTGCTTCAATGTAGAGCATTGCCTTCTGTTGGGAAATGATGAGCTTAACGTCCGCCCATACCAGCCCCTGGGATTCTCCAAAGGATTGAAGAAGGTTCTTTTCGTTACCGGTGAGTTTCCCATCCGCCAGCACCATGCGTGCCATGGCTGCCAGTATCTGCCTGGCCTCTCCCTGATCACCTGGAGCAGGCAGCGTATCCTGTCCTGATTTTACTGTATTAATTATTTCTGTCAGCTGATCGCTTTTTATGTTTCGTTTTTCAGCGAAGGATGACAGGTATTTCATTTCCTTTTCATCCACTTCACCATCCGCATACATTGCTTTGACCATGGAAGAGAGAAGCAGTTCCGGCGGTACCAGGGCTGCCCTTTCTATCCCGTCGATCGCTTTTGCTGTTATTCTGGATGCGGAGAAACGCTCTACGGATTCAAGCACCCAGTCCTGGCTTCCATCGTTCAGGGGTCTTCCACAATATTCGCATTCACCGGAACTGCCGCCTTCGTAAGGTGCTCCGCAGCCGGAGCAGTGAGATGATCTGAAACTCTGATCAACTGCGGTCTTTATGCCATGTTTGCGGACCAGAGCATATATCTGGGGTCTGATGATCTTCCTTCCGGTTACACGCACCTTTCCGGTATCGATTTTTCTGGCATTAATACCCGACCATTTTACGAGAACCTCGATCCTGTCCATTCGATCCTTCGTTCCGGGAATAATGTTCTGAACTTCTACAGTGCCTACCGCCGCATCCTTGAAAAAGAGCCAACCGTCATCACTTCTGGTATTGGACAGCTGTTTTTCAAACCCTTCAAGAAACGATGGGAGAGCTACCTTCCTTGCATCGGAAACATCGTTGGTGAACCAGGTTTTTATCAGTCGCCAGAATATCACGGAGGTTCTGTCTTCGATGTGCTGCAGGTTAAAACCAGGATCCATGACTTCCATATTCTCGAAACCGGGAATGAGAGACTTATCGGATACAACGTTCCATTCCATCGACTGGGTTATTTCAGCAAGCACCCAGTCGTATTCACCGCTGGCAAGAACAGAATCGCAGCTTTCACATCTGCCGGTGTCGCTGAGTTCAATAGGGGAACCGCAGTTAGGGCAGACTCCTTCCACAAGGCCCTTACCTTTAAGTGTCTGGACCCCGGGCTTCCTCAGGAAACTCCAGTATTCTGTAAATGGTGCGGAGGTATTCTTCCGGATCAGTTTACCGGTTTTCAGATCGATATCAGTATCGTCGGCCCTGGCAGTAATCTCTACATGAATCGTATCGAAATGAGAATCACTGAACACACCAACAATTCTGGAGCTCTGCACCGATATGTTCAGCATCCTGTTTCTGTATCCTTCAGCCTTCTGCATTTCAATCTGAAGGCTGAACCGTTCATCTATCCCGTCTGAGATGAACTGGTTGACGGAAGTAAGGTCCTGGTTCGACCAGGCATCCTGCAGGAGTATAAAAGCCCGGTTCACCTTCTGCAGGAAATTCTCCTTTGAGAATCCCGGATCTCTCTGCTTCAAAGCATCCATTGCATTCTGCATTTCCTGATGTTCCTGCTGCCTTCTCAGCTTGCCAGCCCTGGTGATGGTATGTGTTTCGTATCCGCCCTTAGCTTTCCTGCCGAATTTTATCATCAGGATTATCACAACAATCAGAAGCGGCACACCAATAAGCGGTTTTGTGATGGCAAGCCTGATAAGAAGGTAAAAGATATAGCCTGCTCCGCCTCCTCCACCACCTGAACCACCTGAGCCTCCGTAGCTTCCGCCTCCGCCGGCCCTTGCAAAAGCAGCGGATGCTAGAATCATCAGGATGCCGGTTAAAATGAGAAAAAGCAGACCTCTTCTCTTTTTATGGGATCTGAACACAATCACCCTCCTTGTGATAGCTGGATAGACATAGTGTATATTTTTATGTTCCATGTGTCCATAGCTGCATATGCTGTTATTGTCGTCTGAACGGAATTGCACCTTACAATGTATGTTCTGATTGATTGACAGATTATTGAAAGGATGTCTTTTATGCGAATTGCACCGAAGGCAGTGATCTTTATTGCTCTGCTCGCAACCATTGTATCCTGCGGTGGAGAATCTGAGCCGGAAACGGCTGATTCACCCATCACGGAAAATGAAACCGATACTTCCACAACTGAAGATCCCTTGACAGAGGATGAGCAGGAGCACCCGCAGGAAGTAACTGAAACTTCTCCTTTAACAGCAGGTCCGGAAGGATTATGGGATACGACCATAGGTCATCTGGAACTGGCAGTTGATGATTCGGATAACGTTACTGGAGAGTATCCGCTTGGAACCATCGAAGGAACTCTAGCAGGTAATATCATTGAATTCAACTATTTCGAAGGCTCCCTCTCGGGTGAGGGAACATTCATTTTCGAGGATGATTTCAATTCCTTCACCGGTATTCAGAACATATCCGGAACCGAGCTTGTATGGGATGGGAGGAGGCCGTAACTTCAATGAAGGAAGGGATCCAGATACCTGAGTTACTGCAGGAAATAGAAGTTTCAAATCCTGTTGCTCCTATGTTCCTTTCCGATGGGCAGGTCAGAGATGCATGGGCTGGTGTCATGCCTGATCTGGTAAGATTCGGACAAAGCGAAGCTGTTACCCTGGTGGTTAACGATGCCACAAGGCCGGCCTGTTACCCGATGATAGAACCGATTGAACAGATTCTTTGTGATAAGGTAAGAATTCTCTTTGCCACCGGAACCCACAGGCCGGTTACGCAGGATGAGAAATCAACCCTTCTAGGTGACTGTTTTTCAGATGCTCCCTGGAAGAGCAGCAACTGTGATTCACCGGATATGGTTTACTTAGGTAAAACCCCGAATGGTACACCGGTGAGCATGGATCCATGGCTTCTCGACGGGAATCCGGTGATAGCAGTGAATTCCGTGGAACCCCACTATTTTGCCGGATATACCGGAGGCAGGAAATCTTTTCTGCCAGGTGTTTCATCCAGGGAATCCATAGTAATGAACCACTTCCATGCCTGCTTGCCGGGGTCGCTGCCGGGAAAGCTTGATGGTAATCCAGTTCACACGGACATGATGGAAGCTCTTTCCTTGCTCGAGGATAGAGTAGAGATAGTACAGGGGAACGGCGTCAATCACCGCGGCAGACTGGTACATTTTTACGCGGGGACGTGCAGGGAATCTTTTCTGAAGGCATCCGGAGCTTCAGCAGTGCTGTCTACGGTTTCCGTTCCATATAAATCGCCGGTGGTTATACTTCATCCGGGAGAGCCTCTGGATATAAATCTCTATCAGTCAGAAAAAGCCATTTATAACTGTCAATCGGTTGTTGAGGATAGGGGATATCTTCTTCTGATCAGTTCATGCGTAGAAGGTCTCGGGGCCGATCATCTCGAGAAGGCTTTTATAGCATCTATGGATGAAGGCTGGAACACTCCCGGGAGGCATCAGTACAATCTTGGAGATCATACCATAGTTCGTCTCAAGAATATGAGGAAAAGGATAAATCTGGCGCTCTGCAGCACCCTGCCTGACAGTATTGTAGAAGGAATGGGTATTGAACCGGTACATGATATTGAATCATGGATCACACAGAAGAAATGCGACAGGCCCATCTTCATACCTGGAGCGGGTTTCGTAGTGCCTGTAGCGCCGGAAAACTGATATGTGGAACATAAGAAACCGATTTCTCCCTCTATTTGTGGTGATCGTTCTTGTCTGGGTTTTCTTTTACTACAGTTACGGTCTGGTTTCCCGTCTCCGGGAGACCAGGGCAAGTGCAAACGAAACAATTGCATGGTTCTGGGCCGGGGTGCAGGTTCCCATGAGCAGGCTGGCAGAACTTGGTATGATGTACGTTTGCTCAGGATGCGGTTCAACAAATCCTGCGTACGGATTTGAATCTGATTCCAGTATAACGAACTTCTGCCAGGAATGCAGCACTGTAACTGAATGGCACTTCGTATCCATGGGAGGTATTGAGGAAAGGGAGCGGCTTTTCCGCCGAACCAGGATACTCTTCAAGGAACTGGTTGAAAGACTGGACTATACAACTATTCTTTCCGATACTGATATGGTTCCCCAGGTTATAAACGGCATTGCGATTACAGCCTCGATCAGCGAGGAACGCCTTAAATCGCTTATACTGATTACAAAGGAACTGGATGCTGAGAATACTCCTATTCCAATAACGGATTCCCATAACGAAATCATAGGATATCTTCATTACGGGTCGGATAAACTGGCGAAGGAACTTCTTATAGTGCCTTATATTGAACTCGGTATCTTTGCTGTTCTGGTTCTCCTGTTTCTCTACGTTATCAGAGTGGAGATGAAGAAGGAAAAGGAATTGTCCTGGATCGGTTTTGCCAGGGAAACGGCACACCAGATCAGTACTCCTCTCTCATCCCTCATGGGCTGGATAGAACTGCTCAGGGAGAAGCCTGAAACCGAGATGGATAAAGAATTATCTGAAGCCCTGGAATCTATCGAAAATGATGTCGATAGATTGAAACAGATAGCCAGCAGGTACGGTCAGATGGGTAAGAAACCGAAGCTTGAGAGATGTATGATTAATTCGGTCATTCTCGATACGGTGCACTACATCTCCGGGCGTCCGGGATTTCTGGAAGATATGAATCTTGAAACCGAATTGAAATCCGAGTATCAGGTTGATCTGAACAAGGTGCTATTCAGCTGGGTCATCGAAAACCTTCTAAAGAATTCAATTGCCGCTCTTAAAGAATCAAGCAGCGGAGTAATAAGGATAAGCACCAGGGATGTTCAGGAAGGACCGGGACTGGTTGAAGTTGAAGTAGCTGACAGCGGGAAAGGAATCCCGTTTGCCGATCAGAAAAGAGTTTTCAGAACTGGTTTCAGTACCAGACTCGGTGGATGGGGGCTGGGTCTTACGCTCAGCCGCCGCATCATAGAGCATTACCATAATGGAAGTCTTGGACTGAAAGCCAGCTCTCCGGGAAAGGGAACCACTTTCATAATAAAACTGCCCGCGTCATTGGAGGATGCTGAATGATTACGGTTCTCTGGGTTGATGATGAGATCCAGCATCTTAGAAGTCATATACTGTTCCTGGAAAAGCGCGATTACAGGGTGCTTACCGCTCACAGCGGGCAGCAGGCCCTTGATGTGCTTCGGAAAAACCAGGTGGACATAGTTCTAATGGACCAGATGATGGTGGGAATGGATGGAATGGAAACAGTATCCAGCATCCGGAGCAATTATCATGTACTTCCGATCGTCATGGTTACGCAGAGCGAGGAAGAAGAATTGATGGATCTCGCTATAGGCGGTGAGGTCGATGATTATCTGATAAAACCTGTGAACCCAAGTCAGATCCTTCTGGTAATAAAGAGGCTGTTGATGGGCAACCGCCTGAAAACCCAGAGAGCTGCCAGAGAAATGGTCGATCAGACAGCCAGGGTTATTGATATGCGCAGACATGAGATGGACTTCAGTAAATGGATCAGTATCTACCGTTCATGGGTTGAGAAAGATGTCGCTTCGGACGGTTCCCTTGCGGACGAGATGAGGACAGTTGACAGGAACAGGTTCAGTGATCTGGAGCTTGATTTCTCAAAACATGTTGAACTCAAATATCCGGAATGGATATCCGGTACAGGCTCGGATTCCCCTCTCATGTCGCACAACTATCTTGAACGGGTAGTGGTTCCTCAGATTGAATCCTCCGATGAGCTGGTTATGATGGTAATAGACTGCATGAGGTACGATCAGTGGCTTACTATGGCCCCCATACTGGAGAAGTGGTTTCATATTGAGGTCGATTTCATGCTTACCGTCCTTCCATCCGCGACACCTTACAGCAGAAATTCCATTTTCGCAGGCCTTCTTCCGAGAGATATCTGGAGATTCTATCGGCATAAATGGGATGAGCGCTACGGAGAAACCGGTTTGAACAGACATGAGCAGTACTTCCTTACAGAAGCACTTAGAAGATTAGGCTGTGACAGGAATATCCAGCCTGAATACGCAAAGATAAGCAACAGAAGAGAGGGAGAGGTACTGATACATTCCCTCTCAAGATCTCTGAAGTCTGGTTTTCTCGCGATAATCGTTAATTATATAGATCATCTGACTCACGGCAGGTCAGAGCTGGATCTGATAAGAGACCTGGCTCCCGATGTAACCAGCTTCAGAAAGCTGGCCGAGACATGGTTCAAATCTTCATTTCTGAAGAATCTATTCCATACCCTTGCAGCCAGAGGAAGTACAGTGGTGATTACCAGTGATCACGGTTCCGTTTTTACATCCAGGGAGACAAGGATCAAGGGCAGAGGGGTTTCAGGCAGTATAAGATTCCGTTTTGGAGACTCAATGCAGGCTGATCCAAAGGCGGTTATTACAGTAAGGGATCCTGCTGAATGGGGTTTACCCGATGAAAGATCTACGAAGAGATACCTCTTTGCGAGATCTGATTATTTCATGATGTTCCACAACGTACCCAGGGAAGAGTTGCACAAATTCAGAAATACTTTTCAGCATGGCGGGGTATCGCTTGAGGAGATGATAGTACCCAGTATTATCCTGAAGCCCAAAAGCATGAGATGATTGATCAGACAGTTCTGGAGAAGCTTGCCAGGGGAATCGCCGGTCGCATGGGGCCTGGCAGCAGGCTTTTTCTGTCCGGTGACCTTGGTGCTGGAAAATCGGTATTCGCAAGGGCTGCTCTCAGGGAGCTTGGGGTGAAAGGCAGTATTCCGAGCCCCAGTTTCATAGTGAATGCCATCTACAGCGCCGCCGGCCTTGAAATCCATCACATTGACCTGTACAGGCTGAAGGGAATTCCTGAAGAGCTGGAATTTTATGGGATTTACGAAGCATTTGAAAGCGATGCTGTAGTTATTGTGGAATGGGCGGAGCGGCTGGATGCAGCCATACTGCAGAACGGGATCTTCGTAAGCATCGACTTTACAGTTAATCCGACGATGAGGGAGGTGAAAGTTGATGAAAGGGGTCTGGCTGGGAATTGAGACAACAACCGCTACCGGTGGAGTTGCAGTAATGAAGAACGGAGTTCTTCTTGCTGAGGAGTGTTTCCCGATCAGAGCAACACATTCAGAAAAAGTCCTTCCTGGTGTGTCCAGACTTCTGAAGCAGGCTGACGTGGGACATGAAGAAATAGACGGGATCGCTGTATCATCGGGTCCGGGATCCTACACCGGGCTTCGCATTGGAATCGCCACAGCCCATGGATTGTCCGCTGGATGGGGTGTTGGGGCAATTGGTGTAGAAACGCTCAGAGTCCTTGCGGTATCGGTTTCGGCTGACTGTCCTGTTCTTTCATGTATCAGTGCCAGAAATAATGAGGTTTATGCCGCCATTTATGAAAACAGCTCCTTCGAAGCCGGTGAAATTGTTCCTCCAGGTGTTTACATCGCCTCTGCCATCGAGAAGAGCCTGTCCGGACTTGATGAAGTGATAGCGGTGGGCAGCGGGAAGAACGTGATATCGTTTCCAGAAAGGGTAAGGATATCGGATCCGCTCTGGGATACTCCAAGACCTTCAGTTGTTGCAATACTTGGCTCATGGAAGGCGGAATCATGTGGTTTCGATGAACACCCGGCTCCTGTATACCTTCGTGGTTTCAATGAGAAGGCAGATAGCAATGTTCCCTGAGATCCGCCTTGCCTCCGCGGCTGATATTCCCGGCATAATGAGTATCGAGAACAGATCATTCCCTTGTCCGTGGGATACGAAAACCATTGCTGCCTGTATCAGATCCCATACTTTGAGGACATGGACATCCAGGCTGGAAGGTAGAGTTACGGGCTACATAACTGCCGAACTCGATACGAGCGGACTTCATATTGTTAACCTTGCAGTATGCGAAGATCTCAGAAAGCAGGGTCTGGCGACCTGTCTTCTTAGAACCGCTGAATCGTGGGGCCGGCGCCTCGGCGCTGATGTGTCTTTCCTCGAAGTCAGGAATAGCGCTCTGCCTGCCCTGGCCTTTTACGCAAAGAGCGGTTACAGCCGGACACGGCTTATCGAAGACTATTATCCCGATGGAGAAGACGGTCTTGAGTTCAGGAAAACCATAATTCCGGACAGGAAGACCTCAGCTGTCGCGGAAAGGATTCTCAGCCATTGTTCTATCATTCCCCCCGTAGGAATTATACTTGGTTCCGGGCTTTCCTGGCTTGCGGAGAAGTTCGGGTCGATGATCGAGATAAGTTATGAGGAGCTGCTTGGAGAATCGGGCCCTCAGGTTCCAGGGCATCCTGGAAAGATCATGTTCAGCCGCTGCGGCAGGTTCGTATTCATGCTTGGCAGACTGCACCATTACCAGGGCTATTTTGGGAAAGAGATATCCATGCTGCCCGGTGTACTCGGGGATCTGGGCGTGGAAGCATGGATACTCACATCATCTTCCGGAGCAGTCGAAACCGAACTCCGCCCCGGTGATGCCGTTCTGTTCGATGATCATGTAAACTTCGCAGGATGTATACCCGAGGATATCTGTGGAAGGGTCAGAAGATCGGTATATTCGGAAAGGCTAAAAAAAACGGCCGGGAGAGTTTCACTCAGGACAGGAACCGATCTGAAAGAAGGGATTTTTGCATGTGTTTCCGGACCTGCCTACGAAACTTCTGCAGAGATAAAATTTTTAAAGAACTTGTGCTTTTCGACAGTATCCATGTCAACCGTACCTGAAGCCCTCCTTCTTTCTTCAAGGGGATTAGATGTAGCAGCTGTATCACTGGTAACAAATACCATGTCTCCAAAAGCTGTGCTCACCCATGAGGAAGTGCTCTCATCGCAGGTCGAGGTCAGAAAACAACAGGAAACCTTCCTTGTTTCCTTTATCCGGGAGGTTGCATCAGATGAATTACAGTGATGTAGAGAAATACCTCTTCGGCAGGAGGAAGATGGGTATGAAATTCGGTCTTGACCGGGTCATAAAACTTATGAAGGACGCCGGAGACCCGCAGGAGAATTTCAGAACCGTTCATATCGTTGGAACCAACGGAAAGGGCAGCACCACTGCACTTCTTTCCGAGATCTTCAGGAATCTGGGCTTCAGAACAGGGAGAATAACCTCTCCCCACCTTCTCCACTACAGAGAAAGGACTGCAGTTGACGGAATATGGATCCCCGAAGAGGAAGTTGTAAAATTCGTGGAACTCTTCAGAGATAGAATTGAGGAGTATTGTGCGACTTTTTTCGAAATTACAACTGTCATGTCAGCATGGCATCTGATGAACAGCGGTGTCGATCTGGTGGTCGCTGAAGCAGGCCTGGGAGGAAGGCTGGATGCTACAAGGCTCCTCAGCGGTGAATGCACTGTCTTTACAGGGGTGGAGATCGAGCACAGAAGAATTCTTGGATCTACCGAGGCTGCCATTGCAGCGGAGAAGGTTGCCATTGCAAAGGAGGGGTCTGCACTCATCGCTTACATACAGAAACCCGAAGTAGAGAGAGTGATCACAAGGGTCGTAAGTGAGGGGAATCTTCATCGCATGATACCCGAGCCGGCGGGAAAAGCTCCGCTTCCGGGAGAGCATCAGAAACGCAACGCAGGGTTGGCAATTGCAGCAGCGCTGGAGATAACGGAAAACGATGAGGTTTCGGTCATGCGAGCTTTCGAGGAAGCATGTTCTACATTTAAATGGGCAGGACGTATCGATCTGCGTTCCGGTTCTCCCTCCATCCTGTTCGATGTAGCCCACAATCCAGGTTCTATCGCACTTCTGGTAAAGCATCTGAAAAGCCGCTACCGGATCCCGGTACCGGTTGTGATAGGTTGTCTGGAAGACAAATTCTGGAGGGAAATGACCCTCCAGCTGAGAGGAATATTCAACCCTGTGATAACGACTACACCACTCAATGAGAGGTCCCTGCCGGCACGAACACTTGCCGCTGAGTTCCGGAAGAACGGAGTTGAAGCCATACCGGAGGATGATATAGGCGCAGCAATGGAAAAAGGAAGATCCCTTGCTTCTGATATTCTGATTGTTACGGGTTCGTTCTTCGTTGTCGGAGAAGCAATGAGACAGGCGTGGGAGAAGGGTTGGATAACTATGCCAGCCGAAGGTGAGGAGCCGAGACAGCTTTTCGATCAGGTTACCAATGTTGACAGTCATCCGAGGATTGATGTATAAGTATAATTCATTAAGCAGATTTCAGATCTATTATGATGGAGGTGGAATTCAATGCCGAAGAAGCAAGAGGTTACCCCTGAGAGTATTGACCAGAAGGATAGTATGGAGGGCGCAGCTCCGTTTACACTTGTAAACTATATCCTGTTTGCCGCGGGATTGCTTGATATTATCATCGGGTGGTTTCTCCTCCGCGGCGGACGTATCACCATTGCCCCGATAATGCTGATCGCAGGTTATTGCGTTATCATCCCCCTTGCCATCGTATTCAGAAAAAAGCAGCCGGTGTGAAATACATACTCATGGTTCTTCCGCTGACATTACTTCTTGCCTGCGGTGACACTGAAGAACAGCTGTTCAGACCTGATCCTCTTCCGTTGACAGCAAACGATACCGCCTTCGTTTACGTATCAGGAGGAGTTTTCATCACGATTGCCGGAGATACAGTTGAGATATCGGATTTTCGTCTTGGAAGATACGAAGTATCCAACAGACTCTACTATTACCTTGCCGATGAAAAAGGTCTTGAATTACCGCCGGATCCCGAATTTCCCGGGATGAACAATTACTTTTTTGAATACCCTGACTATCCTGTGGTAAACGTAAGTGTCAGAGAAGCAGCAATGGCTGCGGCAGTATTGGGAGGAAGACTTCCCACCAGATCCGAGTGGGAATACGCCGCATCGCTGGACATATCAGGGGATGTCGCAGGGAAGTATCCCTGGGGTTCTCTCAAGCCTGAGGATGCGGAGTATCCGACCAACTTCCTCGCTGGAGACGAGTGGGAGACCAGAGGAATGGATGGATACCTCTGGACAGCACCTGTTGATTCGTTCCCGCTGACTGATGCAGGTTTTGCATGCCAGGCAGGTAACGTGGCCGAATGGACATACTCTCCTCTGGACTCGGTATTACCGGTATGCGGAGGAGCCTGGCTCTCGACCGTTGACGATATTACGATTGATGCGAAAAAATATCTGGCTCCCGGTGACCGGGCACGTCACGTAGGCTTCCGTATCCTGCTCCCGGGGACGTAGCACACTTCTTCAACTTGTTTGGCAGTATACAGTTCATAGATCACAATAAATATAAAGTTGATGTAATTTAAAGGAGTTTCTGTGAATAACAGATTTAACATTTATTTTGCTTTTTCTGCTATCCTCGTACTTTTTATTCAGACTGGAAGCGCGGTTTCAGCCTCAGACTTCGATGAGACTCTGACGATTACGATCCCTCCGGGAGGGTATGCATGGTCTGAATGCACGGATTCTTCAGGATTTGGTGATTTCAGGAATGTTCCCGTAATTGCTCCGGGGCCTGTAACCGGATTACAGTACATGTTGCCGGATTCGGCTGCTCGAGCGATTGGTCTATGTGATGAATGGTTGAGGGAGGATCTGACGATAAGATTCACAGATCTTCTTTACGAAGTTATCAACGATGACATGCCGGTCATACCGGCCTTTGCAGACGTTAACGGAGACTGCCTGGAGGACCTTGTACTCATCGTGGATGCCGGCAACCGGGCTGCAAGGGTTTTCCTGGCACCGGACTGGACGGAGATTGCGGATATCATCGAACCGATTGAATTCAGAAGGTTCTGTGATCTGAACAACGATGGTATAGCTGATTCGATATTTATCAGTGATGAGGGTGTGCTTACTGATTTTAATAAAGATACCATCTTACAGGTTACCGAAGGGTTTGACATTACAGGAGTTACCGGCGCGGCCCTTGGTGATGTGGAGAACGACGGTCTTGCCGACCTTATTGTGGGAATGGATTCTGGAAATGTTCTCGTATACAGAAATCGGGGCAGTATTGAAGCTCCATGCTTTCTGCCTTTTG